>JAUMWL010000123.1:6527-9022 GCA_030529665.1 Coriobacteriales bacterium | reverse complement strand
GGTTTTGCAGGTGGAAGGCGAGGGCACCTATGAGGTTGGCCTCGTTGCCAAACTTGCATGTTACGATCTCCGGCTTGGAGAACGGGAGTCCCTTGCGGCCCTCAAATATGCGGTCCACACCCTCGCGAATGAGGTCGGTGGTCTCGGGACGTGCCGAGATGCCGCCGCCAATGGCATAGCGCGGCAGGTCGAGCACGGACTGAAGGTTTACGATGCCGGCAGCGGCCCAGTTGGAATAGTCCTCCAGCACCGCGATGGCGTCCTCGTCACCCGCGTCGTAGGCCTCAAAGAGCATGATGCCATCGGCCTTCTCTATGCCCTTGCGCTTGGCGAAGGCGGTCGAGAGCGAGAGGGCGGAGATGTGGCCGGTCCACATGGCGTTGAGTATGTGCTTCTCCTCAACGTTGGCGAGCAGCGGATAGTCACACACGAGCCAGCTAAGCTCGCCCGCCCCGCCCGAGCAGCCCATCCACACCTGCTTGTTGAGCACGATGCCACCGCCAATGCCGGTTCCCAGCACGATTACCGCGCCAGAGTCCACGTCGGCAAGCGCTCCTGCCCAGCTCTCGGCAATGGCAGCGCACTTGCCGTCGTTTGCGATGGTGCAGGGCTTGCCAAACACGTCGCCATACTTCTGAGCCGCCGGGTACTCGGACAGCCAGGTAAAGGCACCACCGGTGTGGGCCCAGCCCTTGGCCGTGTCTATGCGCCCGGGCATGGAGATCGCCACGCCCTCGTAGTCAAAGGCGGCCACGGCCTCGCGCACGTCTGCCAGCGAGGCAAGCATCTCCTCCTCGGAGCCTGTCTGCGCAGGAACCTTTCCCTGCTCCAAAAACTTAGCGTCCTGGTCCATGATTGCATACTTTATAAACGTGCCACCAATGTCCAAAACCAAATACTGCTTTGCCATAGCAATCCTCTCCTCGGATAAAACACCCTCAAACGACAGATAAACCTACTCCGCAGATCCCGTTACCTCTTCCACCACGGCCATGGCGTTGAGCGAACGAGGGTACCCAATAAAGGGCACGTTGTTGCTCACGACCTTTATGAGAAACGCGCGGTCGTTGCCACACTGCACGTTGGCGGCGGCATGGGCCCTAAGCTGCGGCTCGCAGCCACCCTGCGCGGCTATGTAGCAGAAGGTGCACAGCTCACGCTCGGCAATGGTGAGGCCGCCACGTGCGTACCAGTCGCCAAAGCAGTTCTTTACCAGCCACTGGGCAATGTGCGGGTAGTCGGCGGCACCACGGTCCTTGTAGCCATGCATCTGCTCGCCAAAGCATGCCACCTGTGCCTCCTCGCCACCCTCGTAGCGGCTCTCCTCCGTGGGCAGCGTGGTTGCCTGCGGCTTGAGCGGCAGCTCCACGCCAGCTGCCACCAGCGCCTCATTGGTGGCTTTGAGGAACGGGTACACGCGACCGATGCCCAGATATGCCGCCGCCTGGTACACGATCTCCTTTACCGTCTGGGGCTCGACGCCCACGTTGAGCGCAGCGGGCAAAAGCGCGCGGAACTCGTCAATGCCCTGGCATCCCAGCAGGGTTGCGAGCCAGCACATAAAGCGCGTGCGATCAGGCAGGTCCACGTCTGCCGGCACGTCATCGAAGGCAAAGTTTGCAAAGCGCTCAACAAACTCGGGGTCGGTGAGCACAAGATCGCTGGCGGAGCCCACGCGCATGCGCTCACGGAAGGCCTGCGCCGCAGGGGTAAACCGAGGACGATAGGGCACGTCGATGGCGGGCTCGGTTGGGTTGTCGAGGTCCTCGTCGCATGCCTCGGCCTGCTCCTCGTTCTTCTGTTCGGTCTCCGCTACGACCTGCCCATCGACGGCACTCGCTATTACTTCCAAGTCCTCTGCCAGCTGGTCGGCGACCTTCTCCATGCGCTCCTGCATGGCGGCGGCAAATTCGTCGATCCTCTGGTCAGCTGCCGCGGCCTTTTTGCCAAACGACTCGTCTGCGGCATCTGCACGGGCATCCAAGGCAGCCATTACCTGCTCGCCCTTGGCCACTAGCGCCGCAAAGCGTGCCGCGAACCTAGAGACACGCTGCCTGTGTGCGTCCTCGCTCGATTGCGTTGCGTCGCTGGGTTGGTCGTCCGCATTGGACCGCTGGCCTTCCGCCGTATCTGCGTTTGCATCTACGTCGGCCTCCTCAACAACCTTAACGTCCTCGACGTCCTCCATGTCCGTCACGACTTCCTCGTACTTGTTTTCGTTCTCCATGAGCACTCCCTTCGCCGTGTGCAAAGCCTTGCCATTTGTCTTGTTCCCTTGCGCTGCGCATAACAACGCTCGTTGCCAAATCCGCGCACAATCATCGTAACCCAAAAGGAATAACGCAACGCCTTTGTATCGGCGGCAGCGGTTCTCGTGCTGAGTTTGCGAGCAGTGTGGGTGGTGCGACGCCAAGCGTGCTGTATTTGCGAGCTGTGTGGGTCGAAAAGGTTCGCGCGTGCTGTTTTTGGGAGCAGTGTGGGTATGCTAGCCACAC
>JAUMWL010000123.1:0-6427 GCA_030529665.1 Coriobacteriales bacterium | reverse complement strand
TCGAAAAGGTTCGCGCGTGCTGTTTTTGGGAGCAGTGTGGGTATGCTAGCCACACAGCTCGCAATCACAGCACACCCGTCGAGAAACGACCCACGCAAGCCAAAAGAAGGCGTGCCACAATCGCGAGATGCGCTGCATAGTGCACCTCGCGACCGTGGCACGCCCACCAACCATTCTGAGTATCGATCCGTGGCTTGCGTAGCGCTGCACCTACTTGGAAGTAGCGATCTTCTTTGCAAGTGCCAGCACGTTCTTGCCGTTGACCATGCCGTAGTCGGTCATGGGAATGACTTCGCAAGGAATGCCAAACTTGTTGCAGACGGCCTGCACGCTGGCCTTCTGGTAGCCAATCTGCGGCCCAAGGAGAACGACGTCAATCGTGTCGTCTATGCGACGCTCGATGGAGCCCACGCCGTAGGCAATGATGTCGACCTCAAGGCCTTCCTCGGCAGCGGCAGCCTCCATCTTGCGAACCAACAGGCTCGTAGACATACCACCGGCACAGAACAAACGAATCTTCAGCATAGCAAGCTCCTTTCTAGCAAGCCTTTCACCATGGAGCACAACCCCTGGGCAGCGCTCACACGATCACAAACACTTAAACCATCGTACAGTTACCAAAACGAGTGCGCTGGCAACACCCAAACGGTAGGCCTTTACTTGCGCCTACCGCAACGCCTCACGCAGCTGGGCAATAAGCATGCGCTCGCTCTTCTCGGCAACACCATCGCTCATCGAGAAGATCTCGCAGGCGTCAAGCAAAAGATCGCGGTAGTCTTCGGCAAGCTGCGGGTCGACGTTCCTGAGTATGGTGAGCGCGTCTTGCGAGTCCTCGTTTACGTAATCCTCAACCACGGGGTTGGACGAGTGGTACATCTGACTCAGCTGACGCGGCGTGTACGCGGTGGAAAACATGGCGTTGAGGACCTCTGCCTCCGAGCGCTCAAAGACACCATCGGCAAACATGACCTGCAACGCAACGTTAAACAGGTCGGCCTCAAAGTAGGTGACCATGGGACCGCGCTTACGTACGTTCCACGTTCCCAACCGCTCGAGCTCGTTGCAAGCAACTAGAAACGTATTGAGCTTTTGGTCGAAGTCCTTTAGTGCAAGTTCTGATCTGCTGTTCATGAGCTGCTCCCTTCGGCGACATACATCCATTATACGGAAGGCACATTCGCTTGAGGCGAGTACTCGGTCACCGCGCGACTAAACGCGTGCCGAGACTGCTCGGCTTTGCACAAGCTCATTTCCTTGTGGTTAACTGAACTCCACGCGAAGGCTTGCGCAACTATACTACTCATTCGCCGTTTTTTAGCTCCACCAGAAGGAGCCCAAACAGCAAGGGGGCAATCATGGTTCCACACAAGGACCGTACGCAGAAGGACCCAGAGCTCAGCGTAGCTGGCGTGATCATTGGCATCGTTGGTTGTGTAATCATAACCGCCTCGTCGGTATACACCGCGCTCAAGATGGGCGCGCTTCCGTGGCCGACCATCTTTACCTCGATCCTCTCGCTCATGTTGCTCCGCGCTCTGGGCCGCAGCAGCCTGAGCGAGGCCAACGTTACGCAGATCATCATGTCCGCTGGCTCAATGGTTGCAGGCGGGCTTGCCTTTACCATACCGGGCATCTGGATTCTTGGCTTGGGTGAAGAGGTAAGCTGGGTGCAGATGCTGCTTGTGGCCCTGGCAGGCACGCTGCTGGGCCTCGTATGCACGGCACTCATACGCAAACGGTTCGTGGAAGAATCGAGCCTGGAATACCCCATTGGCGTCGCGGCAGCTCAGACCCTCAAGGCGAGCACCGCAGGCGGCGCGACGGGCCGCAAGCTCTTTGGCTCCATGGCGCTTGCCGGCGCCTGGAGCATTGCCCGCGACTTCTTTGGCGTTCTGCCCGCGCTTCTTTTTAACCTTCCCATCCCGGGAATCGCCTTTGGCATCTACAACTCCCCCATGCTGCTCTCCGTGGGCTTTTTGGTGGGCGGCTCTGCCATGGCGTTTTGGTTTGGCGGGGCGCTCTTGGGCAACTTTGGCATAGTGCTCGGTGGCACGGCAGCGGGCTTGTGGGACGTTGCAACGGCACAGGCCATTGTCTCTAGCGTGGGCATGGGCCTTATGATGGGCTCTGGCCTGGGCGTCGTCTTTCACGACATCGCTCCCAAGGCCCTGAGGCTCCTCGCAAAGAAGGACTCGCAAGGCACACCTGGAGACATTCGCCGCACCGACGCCGGCGTGTTGGGGCTCATGGTCGCCACCGTATGCCTTGTGGTGTGCTTTGGCCTAGGGCTTGGACCCGTGGCCACCATCGTAATCGTGGCCCTGGGCTTTATCACCACCATCATGAGCGCGCAGTCGGTGGGCCAAACCGGCATCGACCCCATGGAAATCTTTGGCCTCATCGTCTTGCTTGCCGTTGCGGCACTGGGCCAGACAAACCAGGTGATGCTCTTCTTCGTTGCCGCCATCATTGCCATTGCGTGCGGTTTGGGCGGAGACGTAATGAGCGACTTTAAGACCGGACAGATTCTGGGCACCAGCCCCCGCAGCATGTGGATGGGACAAGCCCTTGGCGCAATAATTGGCGCCGGGGTATCGGTTGCCACGCTCGTGACCCTTGTGGGAGCCTATGGCACAGACGCGTTTGGACCAGGCCAGCTGTTCGTCTCGGCTCAGGCGTCGGTGGTGGCAACCATGGTGTCGGGCATTCCCAACGTGCCGGCGTTCGCCCTTGCCATCGTTGCGGGCATTGTGCTGTACTGCGCAGGCTTGCCTGCCATGATGCTGGGACTTGGCGTCTACCTGCCCCTGTATATGTCTCTCACGGCCCCGCTCGGCGCTTTGGTAAAGCTCGTGTACGACAAGGTCTGCAAGGACAAGCCCGACCATGAGGACACGGGCGTCGTGGTTGCGTCTGGTCTGCTGGGCGGAGAGTCCATCGTGGGCGTCGTGATTGCGTTGCTTTCGGTGTTGATGTAGCGGGCAAAGGGGCCTGTCCCCTTCGCCCGTCTTTTATGCGTCGCGCACGGTCTTGGCCACGTTGTAGTAGTGCGCGCCAATGTGCTCCACGTCGGACACGAGGGCAAGGTAGGTGGACCCGGCATCGGGCGAGCACTTGCCCATGCTTATGCGCACCACATGGTTGGCCGACATCTGCGAGACCTGCTCGGCAATGGCGATGTTGGTTATGCCCGCCTTTACCACCTCGTCCTCGTCGCTGGTATCGTAGGCGCGCAACGTCTGGGCAAAGAGGTCATCCACCATGCCAGCCAAGTCCTGAATCTCCTGAAGTGCCGTATTGGAGAAGTGATCCCCTGCCCCATACAGCTCTTCGCAACACGTCACAATGCTCTCGGCGTAGTCGCCAACCAACTCAAGGTCCGAGACTGACCTCAGCGCATGCGACAGATAGTTGCTGTCACGCGTGCTCAGCTGGCCGCTCAGGAGCTTGGACACGTAGCGCGTGATCTCGCGATTAAGATAGTCAAGTTCCTCCTCCACCTTGATAAAGCTTTCCTTGTCGCCAAAGTCGGCGGACTCAACCATGCTGATCGCAGCCTCAAAGTTGCGCTGCGCGAGTCCCGCCATGCCCACGATCTCGTTCTTTACCTGCTGCACGGCAATGGGAGGCGTGCCCAGCAGGTTGTCATCGATGTAGAATGTCTTTGTGGCCTTCTCTTGCTCGGGGCCATCGGGAACGATGCGCGAGACCAACGAAACGAGCAGGTTGGTGAGCGGAAGGATGAGCACCACGGCAACCACGTTGAACACCGTGTGAAACATTGCCAGCTCCACCTGCGGCATGCCAGGAAAGAAGCTGTCGAATATGGTGCCAAACGTTACCGCTCCGCCGCTAAACAGCTTTATAGCCTGACCCAACAGCAAGAAGATCACAACACCCGCCACGTTAAAGATGAGGTGGATGTAGCTGGCCCGCTTTGCGTTGGTGGAACCTGTCATACCGGCGATGATCGACACCACGCACGAGCCAATGTTTGAGCCCATGGTAAGGTAGATACCTTGGTCAAGCGTAATAAGACCAGCCACCACCATGGTGATTGCGACCGAGGTCATAACCGACGAGCTTTGTATGATGGCCGTAAGGATGGCACCGATCAGCACCAGCAGCAGCACGTTGTTGATGGACGCCAAAAAGTTGCGGATTGCGTCCAGTTCGGCAAAGCTCTCCATGGCACCGCTCATCATGGAGAGACCCACGAACAGCATGCCAAAGCCGCACAGGATGCCACCGAGCGTCTTGGTCTTCTCTTTGGAGGCAAACGACACAATAAACGCGCCAATGCCCGCAAGACCCGAGAAGATCACCGTGGACGAAAGGCCACCCTCTCCCGAGATGCCCCATGCCACGATCTGGCCCGTTATGGTGGTGCCGATGTTTGCACCATAGATAACGGTCGCCGCCTGTGCAAGCGACATTATGCCCGCGTTAACGAACCCGATAACGATGACGGTAGTGGCACCAGAGCTCTGAATGGCAGCAGTGCCCAGAGCGCCCATGCTCACGCCCAAGAGCTTGCTCCTGGAGGCCGCCGCAAACAGATCGCGGAGCTTGTTTGAGCCCAGTGACTCAAGGTTGGAGCTCATCATGCCGCACGCGGTTAGAAAGACGCCTATGCCCGCAAAGAGCGTGAGCACCGCCGTAATGGTCTGAACGCTACTCATAGTTTGTTCCCCTCACGTCTACGTCGGCCCATCCACCAGAGGGCAAGAAGCGCACAACCGCATGCAATCACTATCGAACTCCACAACGCTTCATTGTCATTGATTCCGGTCGCAGGAACATCTTCGTTCGCCAACGCGTTGACAATAGTCACCTGTGCGGGGTCATCCACGGTGCCCAGTATGCCCGAGAACGACAGCACGCGCGCGTCGCCATCCGCCACATCGAGCGTCACCGTGCTCTGCGTGCCCAAAGGAGAGGTAACGCTCGCACGCGTAACGTATTGACCGTCGGCGGAATCAGCCGATGCCGCCACCGAGGAGCTAGTCTGCGTAAGGGTAAAGCTCGCACCTTCCGGCACGTCTCGCAACACCAAGCTCTGACCGTGCGCAAGCTGGAACTCGTTTGTCTCGTCTGAGTAGAACGTGGTCGCCACGCCGTTTACGTATCCCTTGAGCTCAGTCATCCCGCCGGAGAGTGCAAGCTCAAAGTCGAACCCCCTCGTAAGGTCCGCATAGTCGCCCTCCGCCTCAAACAGCACCTCAAGGTTGGCCGGCTTGTAGTTGGGAATCTTTAGCAACGGATAGGTGTAGCCCTCCATCTGTACGGTAGAGCTGTACTCGTAGTCCAGAATCGCGCGGTCCCCCTCCTGCACCCTAAGCGCACCCTTGCGCGTGATGGTAAACCTCAGCGGATCGACGGGCAGATAGCCATCGGAGTCCGAGGTCCTCACCAGGTAGTACGTTCCTGCCCTAAGGTGGATGGTGCTCGAGCTCCCGTCTTCCAAATAGCCTTCCTCGTTTGCCACCAGCGATTCCATGAGCGGCGTGGGATGGGTGCCCGTATATGACTCCTCGGTATACAGCGAGAACTCCGTGTTGGGGAATGCCTTGTCGGAGGGGTAGTGCACGTTGCGCATCTTTACGGGATAGGTCGTGGGCTTGTTTGTGATGGTGACGTTGTAGTTCTTTACGTTAACCTCACGATAGAGCGTAAAGGGGGCTGCGTGGATAAAGTATCCGCTTCGGTCCACCCTGTCCACCATGTAGAGCCAGATGCTCGTCGTGGCGTTGATGTTCTCGCGGTAGTAGATGTAGATGGTGCCGTTATCGTTTTGGTGACGCACAAACTGAGGCTCGTTTGTGTTTTGATACCACTTGAGTGAGGAACTCGCATTCTCGTCGAGGTACTTCTTGGTTCCCACGTTCTGCAACGTCATAACACCGTCTTTTGTGAGAGCCGTGACCTCCCACAACATGTTGCTCGTCACAGCGCTCGTGAGCATGCTGCCGCCTACGGTGACGGCGGTGGGTATGAGGCTGGTGCTGTTGGAAACCGCCGTGAGCGCCTTGCCGTTTGCCACCAACACGTAGTCCTTGCCCTTAATGAACTCCTCTGCCTTTTGGTACTCAACCCACGTATTGTTCACCTCGGACTCGATGGTTGGAATCCAGTCGTGTAACACATCTGTTCCCTGGCCGTTGAGCACGCTGCTCTCGGTAATCTCGTACGACGTGTTTGGGTCAAGGCCCTCCAAGGTCTGCGTCCAGTCGTTTTTTTTGTTGAGCTTAAGTTCGGCCACGACCTCGTCGTTGGTGACCACGGTAACGATTACGCTGTAGTCCTCGTAGTCGTCCTCGTTACCCTCCCACTTCTTTGTGAACGTGATGTCACGCGCGTCGTTGATGATCGCGCTGCCGTCATCGTCCGAATGCACCACGTCGTCGATTGCCGTTTCGCCATCCAC
>JAUMWL010000122.1:7658-9071 GCA_030529665.1 Coriobacteriales bacterium | reverse complement strand
AGGCGGGCGTTGAGCTGCGAGATCTTGAGCGTGTTGGTAAACTCTCGCATGAGCAAAATGGTAATGACCGCAAGGAACACAAAGTTGCTCGTGGCTTGGAAGCCAAACAGACGCGCAAAGAAATACGGAATGTCGGGAAAGATGGCAATGAGCAGCAGCGCAAACGAGAACACGATCCAAATGATCATGTCGTCTAGGCGCACGCTTGCCTTCTTTATGCGCCGCGTGATGATCCAAAACGTAATGGCGGCCCCAACCACGCAAAGCACTCGCAAGGTCAAAGACATGGATGCTCCTATCTAAACCATTGGAACAGCAGAATGGAAAAGCAGATTCGACTCATGTACGAGACCACGTGCGGCAGATCAAAGTAGCTCTCGCCGCCTTGGCGCTCTTGCATGCGCGCGGGCACCTCGGTCACCTTTGCACCCCTTCGGGCAAAGAGCGCCACGGTGTCGGGCTCGGGTGTAAGGTCGTGACCAGACGCGAACGCTTGCATAAGCTCTTTGTTATACATGCGCATGCCCGACGTGGGGTCGGTAATGCTTATACCGGACGTTAGGCGAATGAGTGCCGAGATAAGCTTGGCTCCCGCGCCGCGAGCACCCGTTGGTCCTTCTCCGGCCAAGACGCGCGAGGCAATGACGATGGACGCTCCCTCACGCTCCATAACCTCGGCCATGTGGGGAATGTATTGGGGAAGATGTTGGCCGTCTGCATCAAACTGCACCGCGGCATCATAGCCATGCCGTACGGCGTACTTCATGCCGGTCTGAAAGCCAACCGAGAGACCCGAGTTTACGGGCAGGTTAACATGCGTGAAGCCGTTTTGCTCGCAAATCTTGCGCGTGGCATCGGTCGAACCGTCGTTGACGATAAGATAGTCCACATGAGGGCACGCTGCCTTGAGCCCCCTAACGGTTTGCTCGATGCAGTCCTCCTCGTTGTATGCGGGAATGATGGCCAGTATGCGCATGTGATGTCCTTGGAGCGTGTGTGACTACCCTACTATAAACGATGCGTGGCCACTTTTCACGGGTGGTTGTGGTTCTGGTGGTCGCGACCCGTGCCAACCGACGCCGGTCGCGCCGACGGCGTGCTGTAATCGCGAGCTGTGTGGTTGACGCGAGGCCAGGCGTGCTGTCTTTGCGAGCTGTGTGGCTCGCCCCGCCCGAGGTGTGCTGTCTTTGCGACCAGTGTGGCTTAGCCCGGCAACTGTGTGCTGAGATTGCGACCAGTGTGGGTGATGTGGCACCGGGCGTGCTGTCTTTGCGACCAGTGTGGCTCGGCAAGCCACACAGCTCGCCATCACAGCACACTTCGGGCGGGCTTATCCACACAGCTCAAAAAGACAGCACGCCTCGAGCAAGCCAAGCCACAAGTTTTCATTCGCGATGCGATTTGCGACATTTC
>JAUMWL010000122.1:0-7648 GCA_030529665.1 Coriobacteriales bacterium | reverse complement strand
GGCACGCCACCCTGCCCCCCCGCCCCCCCCAGTTGGGGGGGGCTTACCCACACCCCCCGCAAAGACAGCACGCCTCGGGAGATCCAATCCACACAGCTCGCCATCACAGCACATCTCGGGCGGGCCAAGCCACAAGTTTTCATTCGCGATGCGATTTGCGACATTTCCGGAGTGGATATGTCGCTTTTCGCATCACGAACCTAGCGTCGAGAAGGCCATATGCCAGTCGGTCCGTGAGCTGTGACGCTACTCTCAATTGAGGTCTAAAAGAGCTTTCTGTATTATGTTCTCACTACCAATGGGAGAGCAAGGGGAGAAAACCAAACATGCCAAGCATAACCTCAGGTAACTTTACGTTTACGACGACCGACATAGAGGGCGTCATAGTCGTCGATGTTAAGTCATACGGCGACAGGCGCGGTTACTTTATGGAGACGTACAAGCGTCCGGACTTTGTTGCGGGTGGCATTACCTGCGAGTTTGTTCAGGACAACCAGTCCTCGTCCACTCGAGGGGTGTTGCGCGGCCTGCATTTTCAGATTGAGCATCCTCAGGCAAAGCTGGTGCGTGTGGTGCGCGGCGAGGTGTTTGACGTGTGCGTAGACCTGCGCCCGGGCAGTCCAACTTGGGGCAAGTGGGAAGGCGCGGTGCTCTCGGCCCAAAACAAGCGGCAGTTCTTTATTCCCCGCGGGTTCGCGCACGGTTTTTTGGTGCTTTCGGACGAGGCGGAGTTTTGCTACAAGTGCGACGACATCTATCACCCTAACGACGAGGGTGGCCTTATGTGGAACGACCCCCAGCTGGGCATCGTGTGGCCGGCGTTGGAAGGTGACGAGACGTTTGACCCCGCCAAGATCGTCCTGTCCGACAAGGACAGGGTGCATCCTGGGCTCTCCAGCCTACGCTAACTCTTGCAGTGGGCGTGACGACGCATGAGACGGGCTAAGGGCAAGCGACGGAAGGCGCTTGGCGCAAAGCTAAGCGCGTGGTGCCGTGGCGAGGGCCTGGGTTACGTGGCAATTCAGGCGGACGAATGGCTTTCGGCATTTGACGTGAGCGTTACGAGCGGTGAAGAGGCGCAGGTGCCGTGTGCCGTGTATCCCGTGGAGTCCGGCGCCGTGCGCGACGCCATGGCACCGGGGGCAAAGGCGCTGTGGGTTGTGGTGGTGCCCCTGCTTAGCGTGCCCATTACGCTTTGCGTGCAGAACGAGGGATTGCCAATACTTAAGGAGACGTTGAGCCCCCTGGCGTCGAAGTTAGCTTCGAGGGCGCTGACCATGCGCCGACCGCAGGTGGCTGCCCTGCTTCGTGGGTTTGAGAAGCGCTATGGGGCGGGGCGGTCGTCGGTTTCCATAGACCAAGTGTGGCCGGCAGAAGACCAGGATGTCGTATGGCGCATTCGTGCCGTCTTTGTTGGGGATGACGCAAAGCAGAGTCCGTCTGTGCTGCTGTATGACAATGCGGCTCACAGGATCGCGTCTACTGTGGTGGTTATGGAAGACCAGCTGGTTTCTGGGTTGGAGGACGGTTCGTTTACCCGGCGGCTGGTTACGTTCTCATGCAGGCTTCCCGAATCCGTGCGGTCGTTCTATGTGGTGGCAAGCGCGGGGGAGCAGGAGGCTTTTGATGGCATGAACGCCCCGCGTGCGGTAGGCATGTTGGAGCATATTTGTGCCCTAACGTGTTTGAGGAATAACGACGCGAGGTACGCCCAGTGGTTTGAGGAGCATCGTGCCATGCCGGCTGAGCTTGAGCGGCAGCGCCTGACATGTGCCGCCAAGCTTGGAGACGATCGTCCTGCTCTGGGACTTGCCGTGCCAGTTACGGACTCGGCCAACGGACTTGCCGCGACCATTGGCTCGCTTGTGGAGCAGACCTACGACCGCTGGAATGCGTGCGTGGTGTGCCAGCCGTCGTGCTTCTTGGCAGCCTGTGGCATAGTGAGCTCCCTCGGGGTTGGCGAGCGCGTGCGGGTGGTCGAGGCGCAAGACGATGCGCGTGCATGCCTTTTGAGTCAGGGGGTCGCGACGGTTCCTGGCGACTACGTGGGCGTCGTGAACTGTGGCGATACGCTAGAACCCGATGCGCTGTGGCACTTTGCCATGGCATTTTGCCAGAGCGACCTTGTGGAGGCGGCGTATTGCGACGAGGACCGCATGGATGGTCCGCATGCATGCGAGCCCTCGTTTAAGACGTTTCCCAACTATGGGCGTCTGTATGGGTCCAACTACGTGGGGCATCTGCTCATGTTGTCCCGTCGCGTGGCGGATGCCATGACGCTCCCTGGCGTTGCGGAGCAAGGTGCCGAGGAGTACGACCTCGCGCTAAGGACGTTTGAGCTTGCGCGCAAGGTGGTGCATGTGCCGCGCGTGCTGTATCACCAGCAGTCGGAGCGGCGAGCTGGCGACTCTCTTGCGGGTCAGCGTGTGCTCACGCAGCACTTGGCGCGTCGTGGCATTGCGGCCCAGGTGGGTGAGGGCCCCTTGGAGGGCACGTATCGCGTGCGGTACTGCCTGCCCGATCCCGCGCCGTTGGTGAGCATCGTTATTCCCACACGCGATCAGGCGCACCTGCTTGGCGCATGCGTGGATTCCATTCTGCAAAAGACGACCTACCCCAACTACGAGGTGGTTCTTGTTGAGAACAACAGCAGCGAGCCGCAGACGTTTGCGCTGTACAACGAGCTGTGCGCACGTAGCGACCGTGTGCGGGTGGTTGTGTGGAAGCCTTCTGCGCCAGGGGCCTTTAACTATTCCGCCATCGTGAACTACGGCGTATTGCAGACGGCGGGCGAGCTCGTGGTTCTGCTCAACAACGACACCGAGGTAATAGAGCCGCGCTGGCTGGAAGAGATGGCGGGTTGCCTCATGCGTCCCGAAGTAGGCGTGGTGGGAGCCAAGCTGCTTTTTGGCGATGGTCTGATCCAGCATGTGGGGATGGTGGCAAACCCCGAGGGTAACTTCTGCCACGTGTGCCAAAACCTTACAAGTACGGCTCCCGGACCGGACGGCAGGGCATTGCTTCCCGGTGACCTCTCCATGGTGACGGGTGCTTGTCAGATGGTGCGTCGCTCGGTATTTGACGAGCTGGGGGGCTACGACGAGGAATTGGCCGTTGGCTATAACGACGGGGACTTTTGCCTGCGGGCGCGCGATGCGGGCTACGGCGTAACGCTTGCGCCGTATGCGCTGCTGCACCATCGGGAGTTCTCCACGAGGGGCCGCGAGAGCGCTGACGCACGTCTGCGCAAGCGGTTCTTGGTTGAGCGCTCGCGCATGGTGCAGAAGCACGCGGACTTCCTTGCGCAGGGGGACCCTGCCATGAACCCCAACCTCGATCCGTTTGGCAGCTACTTTGAGCTGTGACGAGTAGCACACCCTTTCCCGGAAACAGCGTGCCACTCGGGCAGCGTTACGACTTGGTGCGGCGGCGGCTCAGTTCCGCGCCAACCAGGTCGCGCAGCTTTCGGGGAAGCGAGGTTATGGCGCGGCCAATCTTAAACGAGGCGGAGTTGGTAATGGGAATAAGCAGGTCGTTGAGGTAGTAGTCGCGTTCTTGGCGCAGGTGGTCGCGCTCCAGGCGCAGGCGCGAGCATTCCGTCTCTGCGTCGTTTGTCTCAACCTTGTAGATGGAGGCATAGCGAAACAGGACCTCTTCGGACGACAGGTCTTCCAGGCATACCACGTTGTCGTAGTAAAAGGTCCTGTCGGACTTTGAGCGAGGGAATCCCACAATGTCTAGTGCCCGCAACCCCTCCTCCTGCATGGTATGCACAATGGTTGAGTAGCCCTCAAACGAGCGGACACACCTAAGGTTGATGCACACTCCCTCAATTGCCCAGTTAACATACGAGTCATGGTACAGCTCCCATGTGCCGTCCGCCTCCAACGACTCGCGCAGGGCAAGGAAGGCCTGGTAGAAGTCGAGCGGGTACGCATCGCTGGTTTGCATGGCGCTTTGCGCGTTGTTGACGCGGTAGGTATGGAGGGGCTTGTCAAGCAGGGCGATTCTGCGCGCCAACGTGAGCGCATGGCAGGTAAACAAGAGGTCGGCCGTGCGATGCACGTGCTGCATATGCAGGTTGTTCTCGCGCACGAACGATCCTCTAAACACCTTGTTGTGGACCCAATTCTGAAACGAGTTGAACAAGTGGTCGGGGTTCTCGCCAGGCACAAAGCAGTCGCCCTCCGTCCATGACCGCTTGAACGAGAACTCGCACAGGCGCTTCTCTTGGGTCTTCTCGTCTAGCATCATGGTCCTAAACACCACCACGTCCGCGTCGTGCTGCGTGCAGGCGGCGATTGCCTCCTCCAGCAGGGTGGGTTCCATGAGGTCGTCTGCGTCCAGGAAGTACAGCCAGTCGCCTGTGGCGGCACAGAGCCCGGCATCGCGTGCGGGACCCTCGCCGCCATTGGGCTGGTCAATAACGTGGATTCGCGCATCCTCGCTGGCCAATCGGCGCAAAATATCCAGCGTGTCGTCGGTGGAGCCGTCGTTGACGCATATGATCTCTATGTCGGACACCGTTTGCGCCTGCGCACTCGCAACGCTGTCGTGCAGATACTTTTGGGCGTTGTAGCAGGGAATCACAATAGACGCAACGGGCATGGGAGCCTCCTAGAACGCGGGCGCACGCAGATGCAGGTCATACGCAATCAAGGATAGCACTAACCTATGGTGCTCTGGTACCGCGCATCTAATTGTCCTTTCCCTCTGGTATACTTGCGGTTACTGTTCAGGACTCCAAAAGGAGGGCAGTGGTGGTTCTCCGCGCGCAGTTTCGCAGCGAAGCGAGGACTGTCTGAGCACGGAGGATCACCACTGCCCTCCGTCACTCGAGTCTCCGAACAGCACGCACTTCGAGCAATATAACCGCAGTCGCGAGAGGTAGTGTAATGAGTGTTGACTACAAGCTTTGTAACGTGCTCCTAAGCGATGGAACACGATCGGACGAATACCCCGACCTCTATGTAAAGAGCCGCATGCGCCCCTACGTGCAAGGCGAAGGCGCCGTTGCCCTGTCGGACCCCGGGTTTGCTGCGTACGACTTTGCCACGTACTTCAATTCGTTCTGCTATGCCAAGTGGATCAAATACACCACCATAGACAACGTGCACCTGCGCATCGTGGCCCAGGGCTCCTTTGAGGTCGTGCTCACGGCCTACCAAAACACCCAGGCAAAGCCGCGCCGCGTGGTGCTGGACAAAAAGTCCTTTTGCTTTGAGAAGGGCTACGGCACGGCAGACCTTGAGTATCCTGCATGCGACGCCGTGCTGGTGAGCTTCGAGATTCTTACCTGCGGACCCACCAACATTCAGGAGGCCTACTACTACGCGTCGGTGGACCAGAGCCAAATCAGGCCGGTGGAGCTCGCCGTCGCCATGACGACCATTGGCAAGGAGTCCTACGTCATCGCCAACGTGGGCCAGTTTAAGGAGCAGGTGCTTGGGTGCGACGAGCCGGTGGCAAAGCACCTAACCGTGCATGTTATTGACAATGGCCGCACTTTGGATGCCGCGTCGCTTGAGGGAGAGAGGGTGCTCGTGCATCCCAACCCCAACGTGGGAGGCTCGGGTGGCTTTACGCGCGGCATGATAGAGGCGCTTGAGCAGGACCCCGAGCCCACGCACGTGCTGCTTATGGACGACGACGTGGAGGTGTCTTCCGAGAGCATCAAGCGCACGTACAACATGCTCTCGCTCATGAGGGACGAGTACCAGAACGCGTTTATTAGCGGTGCCATGCTCTCGCTGGAGCGCAAGGACGAGTTCTACGAGGACATGGGCTACGTTACCCGTATGGGCGTCTATCGACCCGCCAAGGAGCCGCGTGCCGACGACGACCGGTACTGCATTGGCGACTTGGAGGACGTGGTCCATCTGGAGGTGGTGGAGCCACACAACACCAACTGCTACGCCGCCTGGTGGTACTGCTGCATTCCGCTGCCGGTCATAAAGGACAAGGGCCTGCCGTTGCCGCTGTTCATTCGCGGTGACGACGTGGAGTACGGAAACCGTGCGGCCGACCACATCATAACCATGAACGGCATCTGCATTTGGCACATGACCTTTGCGCTCAAGTTCCGCGCGGCAATGGAGCGCTACCAAACGGTGAGGAACTGCCTCATTGCGCAGGCGGTGTCGGGAGTTTATCCGGGAGTCGACTTCCTTACCAGCGCATACGTCAACTTCTCGCTTGACCTCAAGACCTTTAACTACGATGCAGCCGAGCTGGGCATCATGGCAATCGAGGACTTCCTCAAGGGACCCGAGTACCTTAAGCACGTCAACTCGGAAGACCTGTTTAAGCTCGTTATGTCCAAGAACGAGACGCTCGTGCCCATCGACCAGATCGACGATCCCCAGGTGCGCGATGCCGACTTCAACCCCGCTCTTCTGTATGCTGAGCAGGAGCGCTCCCTGCCCACCAAGGTCTTTGACTTCGTAACGTTCAATGGGCAGCGCGGCCCAAAGAGGCTTGCCCGCGGCGGCTTGGGCGTAATTCCGTATGACGGATGGTTCTATCCGCCCAACGAGATTCGTGGCAAGGACCGCCTGCTTGCGGTGACGAGCGACGGCACGCAGGGCATCTTGCGCAAGAAGGACCGCGAGAGGTTTAAGGAACTGCTCAAGCGCTACAACGCCGCAATGAAGTCCCTCGACGTTCGTCGTGACGAGATAAACCAGCAGTGGGCCGCCGCGCGCGAGGAGCTTACGTCGCTTGAGTTCTGGAAGTGGTACCTAGCCGATCAACAAAAGTAGGTGCGGGCGTGTTTTTGGACGACTTGTATCATTCGCTAAACCCAATCGCCTTTTGGGTTGGGCCTTTTGCGGTGCGCTGGTACGGCTTGGGATACCTGGTGGGGTTTATTGCCGCCGGCGTGCTGATGACAAGAAACGCGCGCAGGTGGAAGCTCGACCTTACCACCGAGGACATCTTGGACGTGCTCACAGCAATATGCTTTGGCGTTATTGTGGGAGGCCGCGTGGGGTACGTGGTATTTTATGGGGCGGGGGCCTACCTCAAGGACCCCCTGTCCATATTTGCCCTTAACCAAGGCGGTATGAGCTTTCATGGCGGACTCGTGGGGGCCATTTTGGGTGGTTCCATCGTGTGCTGGCGCAAGCGCCTGCACGTTCTTACCTTGACCGACTTGGGCGTGTGCGGAGCGCCGGTGGGTATCTTTTTGGTCCGCTGCGCAAACTTTGTCAACGGCGAGCTGTGGGGCAAGGAGACGGACTTGCCATGGGGCGTCATGTTTCCTACGGGCGGCGAGGTGTACAGGCATCCCTCGCAGCTCTATGAGGCCGTGCTTGAGGGCTTGGTCATGTTTCTTTTGCTCTGGGCGCTTGCACGCAAGGTGCCGCCACGCCCGCAGGGTACGTTTGTGGGCGTGTTCTTGCTCTGGTATGGCGTGTGTCGCATCCTCATAGAGTTCGTGCGCGTACCCGATGCCCAGCTGGGCTACCTGTTTGGCGGATTCGTCACCATGGGACAGGTACTCTCGCTGCCGCTTGTGGTGGCGGGAATCGCGCTGCTTGCGTGGGCGCACAAGACGGCGCTTCCGCAAGTCGGCCATCGCTACGACTGAGCAGAAGGCCGAGGCGCTGGCGGCTCCTCTCGGACCAATTCTAGAACTCGGTCGCGC
>JAUMWL010000121.1 GCA_030529665.1 Coriobacteriales bacterium | reverse complement strand
TAAAGAATGACGAACGCATCCGTATCAAAACGCCCAAACACGGTCCTTGACGCAAAGCTGGGGGCACATGCCACGAGTACGGCTGCCACGACTCCGCTTGCACGGCCTTTGGCGCGCATGCCTAGGAAATACGCCGCCAAAGCCACCAAGCACGTCATGAGTGGGGCAAAGCAGAACTCGACCGTAGCCAGGTTTGTGCCAAAGAGCGTGTGCAACGTATGCCACGCGGCCTTGGTAATCCATACGATGCCGGGGGCGTACTGTGCACTGCGACCCGTGGGGTAGAAGCTGTGCATGTCCCATTCGGTCCCGTCCTCCAAGACAACGTCGCCTAGGATAGAGTGTTCCAAGGAGTTGCGCACAATTCGCACGTGGTAGTACGAGTCTTGGTCGGTAAAGTAGGGGATGCCCTCGTCAGAGATATATGCGTCACGAGCGCTCGCGGGCACATTCTCCAAATAGGCGGATGGCAGCCGCACCATAAGTGCAGCTGCCATCACAACTGTTACGCATATGGTGTGCATTAGGATGAGGCGACCCTTGTGTGTCCTTGTCATAAGAATCGACTCCGTGGCGTTACGCTATTTAATGCAGATCTTTATCGTCTTCGTCGTTGAGGTCGTCTTCCGGTAGTTAGCCGTTTCCTGTGCGGTGATCTTTACCTTGAGCTTGTACGTGCCTTTCTTTATGCCCTTCTTTACGGTTACCTTTCCAGCTGACGAGACCGTTATGTATTTGGCGGCCTTTGGGGAAACATACGTCTTTTTGAAGGTCTTCTTTGCCTTGCCCTTTACGGTCGCAGAGATCTGGAACTTTTTCTTGCCTTTCTTTAGGGCCTTTGTCTTAATCGTCTTCTTTGCAGTGACCTTCGTAATTTTGTTTTTGGCTCGCTTTATAGTAAACGATACCTTTATGGTGCCGGTGTACTTGCCTTTTCCGTTAACGTAAACATATCCCGTGCCCGCATTCTTGTTCTTCTCGTATTGCAGGGTGTAGTCTACGTTGTTGGTAAGGGTCTTGCCGCCAGCTTTGAGCTGTACGGTTGGCTTTGGCTTGATTGCCCTTCCCGTGTACGCGTAGGGCTTCTTCTCTAGCTTTGCGGTAGCCACCTGTGCCAGGTCTTTTTTCGAAGACTTGGGCTGTGTGGCGCTGCCGTCCCCGGGCACAACGGTTGAGTTGCCCGAAGGGACGCCAGTCGTGTCGTCTACGGGGACGACGGTCGCGTCGTGTTCTGAGGCGTTAGTCGAGTTGCCCGCGGGTGTGCTGGTCGAGTTGCTCACGGGGGTATCGTTATTTTCGATTACGTGGATGCTGGTAGCGTTGCCTGTGTGGATTTCGGTCCCGTTGAGCATGTAGTTGTTGGTAAAGTTGCTTATGGTGGTGGGGTAGCCTCCGCCGTCTACGAAGATGGCTCCGTTGCCCGTACTGTTTGTGTTGCTAAACGTGCTGTTCATAACGGTGCTATTGGAGAACCAATAGACTTGCGTGTTGACCTCTTGCACAAGGATATCAAGCTCGTCCTCCGCGGTGGATGCCAGCGCGTGTGCGGGGAACGCACAGACGCACAGTGCCGCGATCGCAACGGCGACAGCGGCGATGATTCGCCTCTTCATTCTGTGTCCTTTCTACTCGCATGCGTTGACCTTACATACCATTATAACTGCGAAAACTGCGATTCGGGGGGCAGGATGCGACCAAAAGGTTGTAAGGGTGGCAAATTGTCCATTTTCCCGGCCCGCCGACCCCATAAAATACTATCATCTAGCAATGTGTATGTTAAAGAAGGGGCTTCTAAGGCAAAGGGGTGCCATGGGTACAGACCAGCGCGTCAAGCGCATTCCCCCGCAATACTTGCGCACGCTCGTCTTCTGCGTTGCGTGCGTAGTCGTAAACGCCGTTGGCGGCTATGCAGCCATAAGCCTCCACCTTCCCATCTATCTTGATAGCTTGGGAACCGTGTTGTCCTCCATCGTTGGTGGGTACATACCCGGCATAGCCATTGGGTATGTGACCAACCTCATCAACAGCGTCTCTGACAGCACATCCATGTACTACGGCATCGCAAACGTCGCCGTCGCGATCCTAACCTCATACTTGGCACGTCGCGGCTGGTTCGATAGGCTGTCGCGGACCATCGTGGCAAGCATCCTCCTTGGCCTCGTTTGCGGCTCCATTGGGTCTTTGCTCTCCTTCTTCCTCAATGGCGGAAGCTTGGGCAACGAGCTGTCGTCACCATTGGCTCAACAGCTTGTGGCCACGGGAATGGTAGGTCAGGTTCCCGCGCAGGTGGTCGCGGTCATATTTGTAAACCTGGTAGACAAGGCGCTCGTGGTGCTGCTTGCAACCCTTGTGCACCACATGCTCTCCGAGAAATACCTTGCTGGATTGGACTTTATCCCTTGGCAGCAGACCCCTCTTTCCAAGCGGGAGTATGAGGCCGCGATGCACACAAAGCCGCGTCGCATGTCGCTGGGCACCAAGTTTGTCATAGTCATTGCGGCGATCGTCGTCTCGGTTGCGGCGGCGACCACGGGATTTAGCTACATGACGTTTCACCAGTCAACCATAGAGCTCGAGAGCACCAAGGCCAAGGGCATCACTGCCTTGATGGCAAATGCCGTCGATCCCGAAAAGGTCTCGGAGTTCTTGTCAAAGGGTGAGAAAGCCGAGGGCTTTGTGGAGACCGAGAACAAGCTTGCGGCAATACGCGACTCCTTTGACAACGTTCAGTACGTCTACGTGTATCAGATTAGGTCGGATGGCTGCCACGTGGTCCTGGATCCCGACACGGCCGACGAGCCGGGATCTGATCCTGGTGCAGTCGTCGCGTTTGACGAGTCCTTTGAGGAGTACCTGCCCACGCTCCTTGCCGGCGGCGAGATCGAACCGGTTATCTCGGACGAGACGTACGGATGGCTGCTTACCGTCTACACGCCCCTAAAGAACAGCCGGGGCGAGACGGTGTGCTATTTGGCGGCAGACCTCTCCATGGAGCGGCTGATCCTAAAGGAGCTCACGTTTGTGGTGGGCGTCACCGCCTTGTTTGCGGCATTCTTCATCCTGGTGTGCGCCGTGGTGCTGTGGCTTGGTCGCTATGGCATCGTGCTGCCAGTAAACTCCATTGCGCGCGCGTCGAGCAACTTTATGCTGGACGAAACCGGCATACGCGCGGAGACCTTGGACCGCATTGAGTCGCTTGGCATACGTACCGGGGACGAGGTAGAGAACCTCTATGAGGCCGTGAGCCAAATGTCGCGGGCGGTGGTGACCCACATTGCCGAGACCCAAGAAAAGAGCGACGCCATCGCGCGCATGCAGAGCAACCTCATCATGGTGCTGGCGGATTTGGTGGAGAGTCGCGACAAGTTTACCGGCGACCATGTTCGCAGCACGGCGGCGTACGCGCGCATCATAATGAACCAGATGCGTCGCGAGGGAATCTGTGCCGACGTGCTCACAAACGAGTTCATATCCAACGTCTATCAGTCGGCGCCACTGCACGACATTGGCAAGATCGCCGTATCGGATGCGATTCTAAACAAGCCCGGGCGCCTTACCGAAGAAGAGTTCGCCATAATGAAGAACCACACCCTGGCGGGACAGGAGATTCTGGAGAACGCCAAGAGCGCCGTCTCGGAATCGTCCTATTTGGACGAGGCCCAGCGCCTTGCCGCCTATCATCACGAGAAGTGGGACGGCTCGGGCTATCCATACGGATTGGCCGGAGAGGAGATTCCTCTCTCGGCTCGTATTATGGCGGTGGCCGACGTGTTTGACGCGCTTGTCTCTAAGCGCAGCTACAAGGAGGGATTCCCTGTTGAGAAGGCCTTTGCCATTATTGAGGAAGGCATCGGCACTCATTTTGACCCACAGGTTGCGCGTGCGTTCTTGCATGCCAAGGACAAGGCATGCGCCGTTGTGGAGGAGAGCAAGAAGAGGCAGAAGGCTGAGGAAGAGGCGGCACGACTCAAGGCGGCCAAACGGGCCAACACGGACGCAAGCTAGGAAACGGTGGTTCTTATGGAAGAGAATACAAAGAAGGACGCAAAAAAGAGCGGCGTGAGCATTCGCATAGTTGGCATTTGCACCATTGTGGTTGCCGTCGCGCTGTCGTTCTTTGCGTTTGCGCTGGCGGGATATATTGCTGACACCGAGACGAACGCCTCAGCGAGCGAGCGGCGCTACGTAGAATGCAACGCGGCGATCAACAACCTCAGGGCGGCGTCAGACCACCTCACGACCGAGGCGCGCTTGTTTGTGATTACGGGGCGCAGGGAGTGCTTGGACAACTACGTGCGTGAGTATGAGGAATCCAATCGGCGCGGCAAGGCGGTAGAAGTCCTGCGGCTGAACTTGGCGAACGACCTGGAAGCGGTGGGCGAGCTAGAGAAGGCGCTTGCCGCCTCCAACGAGCTGGCCGAGAGGGAGTTTGCGGCCATGCGTCTGGCGGCCGACTACTATGGCGAGGACGACCTGCCCGACGTGGTTAAGACAAATGGCACAGACGTGCTCCAATCCACGCCCGAAGGAGACGCCAGAATCGAGGTGGCAAAGGACCTCGTGATTGGCGAAGACTATGACGCCGCGAAGGAGAGCATAATCTCTAGGGTCGAGTCGAGCTCGGAAGCGCTTTTGCAGCAGCTGGACGCAGACCTCGATAAGAGCAAGAGCACCATGCAGGCGCTTCTCTTTCAGCTTAGGATCTCGGTCGCGCTGTTGCTTTGCATCGTAATGGTGTTTGTGCTTGCGCTGTTTATGTACATCCTTAAGCCGTTGAGCCGCTATGTGGAGCGGCTCAAGAACGGCGAGCCCCTTGAGCCCGATGGTGCCTACGAGCTTCATTATCTGGCCAATGCCTACAACACCATCTATGAGGACAACAACAAGCGCATCGAGCAGCTGCGCGCATATGCCGAGCAAGATCCCCTTACGGGCATCAGCAATCGAGGGGGCTACGACAGCTTCCTTGCCACGCACACGCGAAACATTGCGCTTTTGCTCATTGACGTGGACAACTTCCGCGACTTTAATTCGGTCTATGGCCACGACACCGGGGATGCCGTGCTAATTAAGCTGGCGGAGGCCCTTACTACTGCGTTTCGTTCGACCGACTTTCCGTGCCGCATAGAAGGCGAGCGGTTTGCCGTTGTCATGACCAACATGAACACCGAGCTGCGCTACGCGATACTAAACAAGATAGAGCTCGTCAACTCCATCCTGGCCGATGACGCATCCGACCTGCCAGCCGTAACCCTATCGGTAGGTGCCGCCTTTAGCACCGAGGGTATGGACGACCAAGACATCTATCATGCCGCGAGCAACGCCCTGCAGCAGGCAAAGCAGTCGCGGTCCAACAGCGTCTTCTTCTACGGCGAGAGCAGCGTGGTGGAGGTGTAGCAACGTGCGTAGCGCTTTACGGGGATGCCGCCAGTCAATTCTATCCTTGGCGCTATTTCTTTGCGCCATCGTAGTGCTGTGCACCTTACCTGTCTTGGCCCCGAGTCCGGCCTTGGCTGGACCGACGGAGCGAGCCGGCACCGTACTTACGGTGGGCGTGCCCACAGACCGCTGCCCCATGTTTTACGAGGACGCTCAGACGGGCGAGGTCACGGGCATAGGGGCAGACCTAATGCGCGCAGCGGCAGAGGAGACGGGATATGCCGTCTCGTTTATGCCCGTGGAAGAAGAGACGCTAAAGGATGCCCTGGACAACGATGCCTATGATGTGGTCATGCCCTTTGGCAGCGCCATAACCAGCGCGTCGGGCAAGCCAAGCATCGTCTCGGACAACCTCATCCAAACGCCGTTTACGCTTGTGACCACAAATGGTCGCAACCTTCCGACAATCAGCGAGCTAACGGTGGGCATGCTGCGTTCTCTTGGTGGTGGCGCCGAGACCGTGGGTGAGCTCTATCCGGGCATCAAGATCGAGTTCTTTGACACTATGGCCCAGAGCGTGGATGCGCTGCGCGCTGGCAGCGTGGACGCGTTGCTGCATAACTCCTATGTTTGGAGCTATGTGTTGCAAAAGCCATCCTATTCCGACCTCAGGGTGCAGCCCTCTGCCATGTTCTCCATGGACTTTAGGGCTGGTGCGCTTGATACCCCACAAGGCAGGCAGATCATCAGCCGGCTAAACGCCGGCATTGCCAAGCTGAGCGACACCAAGCGACAGGCTATCATTTTGGATCACACCTCCCGCAGGCTGTATAGATACGACCTCTCGGACTACATCTACCAATACTGGCCGTTTGTTTTGCCAGGCGTCCTGCTCTTTGTTGCCTTGATCGCAGTAACCGTGCTCAGGCGCCGCACCTATCTTTTGGAGCAGGAGAAAAAGATGCAGCGGCTCATCGACTATGATCAGCTC
The DNA here is from genome assembly GCA_030529665.1 of Coriobacteriales bacterium. Taxonomy (GTDB): domain Bacteria; phylum Actinomycetota; class Coriobacteriia; order Coriobacteriales; family Atopobiaceae; genus RUG440. Next base: position 2,864 of record JAUMWL010000121.1, on the reverse strand, counting down.
ACAGGCGCGCTGAGCCTTGAGGGCTTCAAAAATCGGGTGCAGGAGCTGCTGCGAGCAAACCCGGACGTGCCCTACCTGCTCTCGTACACCAACATAAAGGGGTTCAAATTTGCCAACGAGCGCCTTGGGAGAAAGGCCGGAGACGAGCTGCTCCGCTTTTGGGTGACAAAAACGCAAGAGACCTTGTCGGACGTGGAAGCCATGGGCCGCATTGAGGGGGACCATTTTGCGGTGCTTCGCCGTTCTGGGGGTGAGGAGCAAATAAAGAGGGACGATGCAGAGGTAATCGATGCCGTGCGTCAGTACTTTACCAATCGCAACGCGGAATACCCGCTGCACGTGTGCGGAGGCATCTACGTGCTCACGGCCGAGGACTACCGGCAAGTTAACGTGGACCGTATGTTGGACTATGCCCGACAGGCCGAGAAGAACGTGCGCAGATCCCGCGACGATGGCTACGAGTTCTATAACCCCGACCAATGGATAAGGGACAGACGGGCAGCGGACGTTGTGAGGCATCTGCCCGTGGCCATCCAGACCGGAGAGTTGCAAGTGTGGTATCAGCCTCAGGTGGACCATGCGACCGGCCGCATTATCGGCGCCGAGGCGCTGTGTCGTTGGGAGCACGCCAAGCTGGGTTGGCTTCGCCCGGCGGAGTTTATTCCCGTGCTTGAGGAACATGGGCTCATTCAGGAGCTGGACCTGTTTGTGTGGAAGAGGGCCTGTGAGGACCTGCAAAGATGGAACGAGCAGGGCCTGCATCGTTCGGTATCCATAAACCTGTCGCGCAGTGACCTAAAGGAGGGCGTGGACATACCCAAGCTCTTTTTGGACATGGTTGCGGAACATGGCCTCACGCCAGACCAGCTTCGCATAGAGATTACGGAGACGGCGTTTGTGGAAGACTCCGACTTGCTGATTGACACAACGGTGCGACTGCGCGAACTTGGCTTCCAAGTAGAGATGGACGACTTTGGCAGCGGTTACTCCTCCCTCAACATGCTCAAGGAAGTGCCGGTGGACCGCATCAAGCTGGACCTTCGCTTTTTGAGCGGGGCGGGAGACCCCGAAAGAGGCTGCATAATCGTGAGCCACATCATACGGATGGTGGGGGCCCTGGGCATGAGGCTCATTGCCGAAGGTGTGGAGAACGCGGAGCAAGCCAGCTTTCTTCAGGCATCTGGCTGCAACGAGATGCAGGGATTCTACTTCTACAAGCCCATGTCGGTGGAGGACTTCGAGAGCATGTTGGGTCAGTGAGTCTTGGTGCCAGGTATGCGGGCAGCCCTTGTGCATGCCGACTATAGCAACAGGGTCCCGACCGCCAGCACCTCAAAGACCACCATGCCCCACGATGCCAGCGCCTCGCCAATGCCGATTCCACCTGGCATAATTGTGCGTTCGCTCACGCCGTAGGCAAAGAAGACCGACCCAAGCAGCGCGATGGCAAGCAGCAGCGCCACATACACCACGAGCGCCAGCACGCCTGGCTCGAGGATCACGCTCGACAGCAGCACTTGTCCTCCACCCACGCCATCGGAGCGCGCTGCGACAAAGAGCAGTGCCGGAAGCACGACAGATGACAATGCGTTTATGGTTATGTGGATTCCCATGGAGTAGCGCAGGCGTCCTGTGCGCAAATACACGTAGCCAAACACCAAGCCGAGCAGAGCGCCATAGCACAGCTGATTGGCGGTGCCGTGGAACAAGCCAAATGCCAGCGCCGACACCACGAGCGCGGCTCGCTCCCCAAAGGGAAGCAGCCTGTTGATGAGGCAGCGCCTAAACACGAGCTCCTCCATAATCGGCGACGCCAAGGTGGCGAGTGCAACGTAGAGCCCCATGTGGTCGGCGCCAAGCTCGGGCGCCTTGGGCAACAGGCTCCAAGGAAACAGCGCGTCAAGCGCTCCCTGCAAGCCGTAGCCCACGATGTTGCCGGCGTACGCCGCAAACAGGCATGCGGGCAAGAGCGCCAGGGCCTCCCGCACCTTGAGGGGGTGGGTCTTTGGTCGTGCGTCGCCGCTTCCGGCCAGCGCGACAAACGCCAAGGGCCCCAGCACGTAGACGGGGAGGTACGTTGCCACGATTGATGGCGCCAGGTGCCCGAGCAGGCGCTGGCCGCCATGCACCGCCACAAACATGCCTGCAAGCGCAAGACCGACCCTCGCGTACGTCTTGCGGGCGCGCGCCGCATCGTGGGCCAGCGCATCCTGAGCCGCGGGCTGGCCATGTCGTGGATGCAACCATACGCCCGCAAGGCCCAAAAACGTTGCGCCAAAGAGCAGGTTGAGTGCCGATGCCAGCGCGAAGCCCACCATGTCGCTTCCGGTTCCTATGCCATAGGTAAGCACCATTCCGTCAAATATCAGGCCTACGTAGAGCAAAAGCACCTTTGCCACCTGCTTGAGGTTTACGCCGATCGAAGGAGGAATGGAGACGTCGGCAAACGCTCCGGCCGATGACGCAAAGAAGTCTGCCGTGACCAAGGCAGGAAGATACGCTAGGCCTTGGAACGGCAGGAGGCCGGCAGCAATGCTTCCCGCCACGAGTGGTGCCGCCACGTCCAACGTGCAGTTGCAGGCGCCGCCTGCAAGCGAGAAGAACAGCTTTGACCATATGGGCTCGGGCAAAAGCAAAAAGCTATCCTTGCGAAGGTCCTCGGTTACGGGGGCCAGAATCGCGCGAAAGAACACCATGGCGGCAAGCAGAAGGGCGGGGATGTAGGGCAGCGCCTCGTCCATAAAGTGGCGCACAAACAAGCCAGCGCCAATGGCGGCAAAGAGGTACGTTACCATCGTCTTTGTTATGAGGCCGTGCCAGGCAAAGCGCCATCGCTGATGCAACACCTTAAAAAAGTACACGCT
>JAUMWL010000266.1 GCA_030529665.1 Coriobacteriales bacterium | reverse complement strand
TCGTCTAGCAGCGACTCGTCAAACTCCTCGTCGCCGCCAACGTCCACGTTGTCCGGATCATCCGGCTCGGCAGCGCCTGCCATCGTGAGGTCGAGCATCGCCTGGGCCTCGCCGGCACCGGCAACACGACGCGGAGCCTTCTTCTTTCGAGCGATCATGCGCGCCATGGCACTCACGCGGTCGTTCTCGGCCAGGTTCATGATCTTTACGCCCTGCGTGGCGCGACCCAGCTGCGAGATGTCGTTGGCCTTAACGCGGATCATAACGCCCTCTTCGCTCACGATCATGAGCTCGTGCTGGGGTCCCACCACGCGGCACGCCACCAGCTTGCCCTTCTTGGCCGTCATGGCAATGGTAAACACGCCCTGTCCACCACGCTTGTGCTCGGGATACTCGCTCACCGGCGTTCGCTTGCCAAAGCCGTTCTCGGTGATCACCACAAGGTCGCCCTTGCCGTTGCTTATCTCCATGCCCAGCATGCGCGCATCTCCCTTAAGGGTGATTCCCCGCACGCCGCTGGTGTCGCGGCCCATGGAGCGTACCTGGCTCTCGTCAAACAGTATCGCCTTGCCGTCGGTGCTGCACAGGATGACCTTGTCACCGGTCTTTACGCGCCTCACGCCCACCAGCTCATCTCCCGCCTTGAGCTTGATGGCAATGAGCCCGCCCGCACGGTTGACGTCGTAGGCGTCCATGGAGGTCTTCTTTACCATGCCGCTTGAGGTGGCAAACATGATGTGCTCGTCGGCGGGGAAGTCGCGTGCGGTAAGCACGGCCGTGGGGTGCTCGCCCTCGGCAAGGTTGAGCACGTTAACGAGCGCAGATCCGCGTGCCTGACGGCTTGCTGGCGGCAACTCGTGCACCTTGAGGCGGTACACCTTGCCACGGTTGGTAAAGAACAGCATGTAGTCGTGGGTACTCGCCACAAACAGGTCCTCTACGTAGTCGTTGTCCTTGAGCGAGAGGCCCCGCATGCCCTTGCCGCCGCGCTTCTGCGCGCGATAGGTGGCCACGGGCATGCGCTTTACGTACCCGGCGTGGGTAAAGGTAACGACCATGTCCTCCTCGGCAATGAGGTCCTCCACGTTGAGGTCCTCCGCCGCAGCGGCGTTTATCTTTGTGCGACGCGGCGTGGAGAATCGGTCGGAGATCTGGCGCAGCTCGTCCTTGATCACGCCCAGAAGCTTGTCCTTGTGCTCCAGGAGGTCGGTGTAGTAGGCAATGCGCTCGCGCAGGTCCTCTATCTGCGCCACGAGCTGGTCGCGCGCAAGCCCGGTGAGGCGGCGCAGGCGCATCTGCAGGATGGCCTCGCACTGGATCTCGGTGAGGCCAAAGCGCTCGTTCATGCGCCGCTTGGACTCGGCGTCGTCGCGCGAGCTGCGGATTATGTGCACGATTTCGTCGATGTTGTCCACCGCAATGAGCAGGCCCTCGCGAATGTGCAGGTCCTTCTGGGCCTTGTCGAGGTCAAACTGCGTGCGGCGGGTGACGACGTCCACCTGGTGGTCAATGTAGTGGCGCAGCATCTCGGGAAGAGTGAGCGTGCGCGGCACGCCGTCCACAAGCGCGATGTCGATTACGCCAAAGTTGGCCTGCAGCTGCGTGCGCTTGTACAGGTTGTTGAGCACCACCTGCGGCACGGCACCGCTCTTGAGGTCAATCACTATGCGCATGCCCTTGCGGTTGGACTCGTCGCGCATGTCGGATATGCCCTCTATGCGCTTCTCGTTTACCTGCTGGGCAATCTTTTCTTGCAGAAGGCCCTTGTTCACCTGATAGGGGATCTCGGTAACCACCAGACGCTGACGGCCTCCGCGGCCAATGTTCTCCACATGCACCTTGGAGCGCACGGTTATGGACCCGCGCCCGGTGGCGTAGGCGTCGTGGATGCCGTCTGTGCCCATGATGATGCCACCGGTGGGGAAGTCCGGGCCAGGAAGGACCTTCATGATCTCGTCCAGCGAGGCATCGGGGTTGTCTATGAGCAGGCACACCGCATCCACCACCTCGCCCAGGTTGTGGGGAGGAACGTTGGTGGCCATGCCCACGGCGATGCCGGCCGAGCCGTTTACCAGAAGGTTGGGAAAGCGCGAGGGCAGGACCGCCGGCTCCGACAAGGACTCGTCGTAGTTGGGCTGCAGATCCACGGTCTCTTTGTCCAGGTCGCGCAGCATCTCCATGGCGGCATGGGTGAGGCGCGACTCCGTGTAGCGCATGGCGGCCGGAGGATCGCCGTCCACCGAGCCAAAGTTGCCGTGACCGTCCACCAGAGGCAGCCGCATGCTAAAGTCCTGCGCCATTCGCACCATGGAGTCATAGATGGCCGCGTCTCCGTGCGGGTGGTACTTGCCCATTACTTCGCCCACGGTCCATGCGCTCTTTTTGTGCGGGCGCGTGGGCACGATGTGGGCCTCGTTCATGGCATAGAGGATGCGGC
>JAUMWL010000265.1 GCA_030529665.1 Coriobacteriales bacterium | reverse complement strand
TCGCGAGTCCAGGTCTTCTCCAATCCAGCATTTTGCACGTGAGAGCGGTACTCCACTCCTCCGGAATAGCGCGAGTTGGGAACGCTAATCCTCACCGCCTCCAGACGAAGTGACTTTTGGGTGGTTCCATACACGCTCCCTATAGAGATTGCGTCGCACCAACCGAGGTTCTGTGAATGGGCGATCACCTTAACGGATGGGATGGATGCGGCGTTCTTTTTCCACTGTGCATAGAGGGTCACGACGCTCCCGTCCTTGGAGGTGAGGTTCACCACCTCCTGCTTGTTCTTGTATGCCTTGCCGGACCCGTCCTTCTTGGTGTTCCACCCAACAAACGAGTAGCCCTTTCGTGTAAAGGCGTTTGCGACAAGTGCCTGCCGAGCGTCGTAGGCAAAGTCCTGCTTTGTCATGGAGCCCGTACCTCCGTTGGCGCTAAACGCCACTGAGTACAAGCTGGTAGATGGTGTGCGGTCCCTCGTTGGTGGCCTTGCGTACCGCGCGCATCCACGCCAGGTACGTCTCACAGGTATGGCCGACCACAACGGCGCCTACGCTCCGAACCAAAGTGGAGAGGGTGGCTATGGCGTAGGTGGTGTCGTAGCCCTTGGTGCCAAACAGCATGCCCACCAAAATGTTCCTCGCCTGGGTCGGGCTTCCCGCAAGGGTAGCTAGGTATTCCCCAAGTTCCTCGGCATAGGAATTGTCGTAAGTAGTCCGTGCCCCTTCCACCAGGGCGGGTGTGACTGCGTTGATACCTGCGGTAAAGAAGCCATCGGCAGCATCCGCAAACGAGGCGTACGTCTCCTCATCGTTCTTCATCAATGAATTAGTGATTCTTCCAAGAAGATCGACGAGCGTGGTGTTTGCTTTCGTTCCTTGTAAGTCGATGCCTATAGAGGATGTAAGGAAGGGAAGCAGGGCAAACACTAAATCGCTTGCGTCTGCGCCATACTCTTCGCTTGCAAGGTCTTGGAAGAAGGTCACAAGAGCCCTCTTTATTCTCTGACGCATCTCATTGCTTACGCCGCTCTGGGTATCGTCGTCCTGCGTCACTACGCCTACGTACAGATTGTCCTCTTTGTTAAGGAGGCTGTTAAGCGCGACTTCAATGGCCTTGGCAAGTTGGCGGGATTGCTCGTCGGTAAGCCCATGGCCGTTGCCCGTGGTGTCAGACGTACTACTTGGCGTGTTCAGCTCGTCATCAACCAACACGAGTGGTCGTTTTCGCTCTGGACCATTATCTGGTCGTCATTCTGGATTGCAACCTGATCGTAATCATCATGACCATAAGCTGTTGGGAGCACTTCTACGGCTTCAGCCAGGTCCTCATTGGCAGAGATCGCCTCAACAATAGTGTCAAGTAGGCTCTGCACCAGCGGGGAATTCTCGTTTGTAGCCACAAACTGTCCCAAGCATGTAAGCAAATCGCCTGCGGTTGTAGGCTGAACCGGTGAACCATTTACATAGGAAAGCAGGTCGCTCAGTACGATGGCGGCTGCCTCGGCTTCGTTTGTGGCAACTCCGTTGTCGATGAGCTGGTCCGCCGCATACGCCAAATACCCAAACGCGAGGGACTTTATGAGGTTCTAACGGTCAACCAAACGGGTGACGAACAGCTGTACCCCGCCGGCGTCGTGGTATGATTGCTACGCCAAACAGAGAATGCGGCCTGTGGCCCGTCCGGCTCTTTGTTTGGCGACAATCCTACCGGACGGGTCCCAGGGCGCAGTTAGGATTGCCGCCATGCCCGGGACCAACCCGTTCCTGGCGACGGTCGCCGAGCCGTCACCCGACGACTCCGCCCCGCTGTCGTCCGCCGTCGCCGAGAGGCGCTGCCGCGAGGAGGTGGGCTTCGGTACGTTCGCCGAGGCTGCGGCGCCCTGTCGCCCGGACCCGCCGTGCCCGGCCTGCAAGGCCAAGGGCGCGTGGCGCGACGGCCTGACCGACACGGACCTCACCCACGGGTGCGGCGAGGCGGTCAAGAGGGGCCTCTCGAAGCAGAAGGCCCGCGTCGTCGTGGCGACCGACGCCCACAAGAACCCGATCGCCAGGGCCTGCGGCCACGGAAAGCCCTCCTCGAGGAGGGCCAGGGACGCCCTGGAGAAGAACGTCGCCGAGGGGTCCACCCTCGTCGGTGACAAGGAGCGCGCCCGCAACGCGCTGGTCAAGGCCGTGAAGGGCACTCACGAGGCCTACAAGGCGGACGCTAGGGACCCGGTGCACCTCGAGCGGGTCGCCATGGTGAACAACCTGTGCTCCTGGATAAAGCGATGCCTCTGGCGCTTCACCGGCATGGAGATGAAGCGCCTCCAGTCATACCTCAATCGGTACGTGTGTCTCTTCCGGGTCAAGCAGGCCAGGGAGAAATGGCCCGAGATTGCAAGGGCGGTCCGCCACACTCTCATGACCGAGGGGCATTTCCGCAGTTCGAGGATGCGATAG
>JAUMWL010000120.1:6745-9343 GCA_030529665.1 Coriobacteriales bacterium | reverse complement strand
GGCCAGCGCCCGTGGCCAGCGTCCGTCTCGTGTCCGTGGCGCGCGCAAGTCTCTAGGCACGAGGCGCCATTCCACAGGTCGCGTGGCATCGGTTGCCATCTGGACGCCACCATTACGACGCCATTCGTGGCCAAAAAGAGCTCCATGCCAAAAAGAGCAAGACGCGGCTGGTTCTTTTCGGAGGGGGTGGCGCAGGATATACTATTCCCCACAAAGAGAAACGCGCAAAGGCGAGCAGCATAGTTCGGAGGGTGCATGGAGTCCTTATACAGAAAATACCGTCCGCAGACATTTGCCGACGTCGTAGGTCAGCAGCACGTAGTGGCCACGCTCGAGCACGCCATAAAAGAGAATCGCACGAGCCACGCCTACCTGTTTTGCGGGCCTCGTGGCACGGGCAAGACAACCATGGCGCGCTTGTTGGCAAAGGCGCTCATGTGTGAGCAGGGACCGGGCAGGCTTCCCGATGGGACCTGCGCCCAGTGTGCCCTCATTGCCGCCGGCGAGCACCCAGATGTCTACGAGCTGGATGCAGCCTCTCGTACGGGCGTGGACAACGTGCGCGAGGAAATCATCAACAGCGTAAGCTATGCACCCACGCAGGGCCGCTACAAGATGTACATCATCGACGAGGTCCATATGCTTACCACGCAGGCCTTCAACGCATTGTTGAAGACGCTCGAAGAGCCCCCCGAGCACGTGGTCTTTGTTCTGTGCACCACCGATCCGCAAAAGATTCCCGCTACGATCCTGTCGCGCGTGCAACGCTTTGACTTTAGGCCAATTGGCAACGACGACATTAGGCGTCACTTGGCGCACGTGTGCGAGGAGGAGGGCTTTACCTACGAGGACGCCGCCCTTGACCTGGTAACCGTAAACGCGCGTGGCGGCATGCGAGACGCCCTGTCCACTCTGGAGCAGCTTTCGGTGTTTGGTGGCGGTGTTATTGGGTTGGAGGCAGCGCAGGACCTTTTGGGCGCGGTTTCGGGCTCGGCGCTGCAACGGTTTGTGGACTCGTTGGCCCAGCGCGACGTGCCAACGTTGTTTGCGCAGGTGGGAGAGCTGGTAAACGCGGGCCGCGACTTGCTGCAGTTTACCCGCGAGCTTGCCGCGCACATGCGCGACGTATATGTTGCCGCGGCCGTGGGAGCAAATCCTGTTGTGCTTCCAAGCGGGACCGATGTGGAGCGGCTAAAGAGGGAGGCGGCCTCCTTTGGTTCTGTGGATAGGCTGGGACGCATACTCGCACTGCTGGGAGAGGTGTCGCGCGAGATGTCTACGGCACCAAACCAGCGCTTGGTGCTGGAGATAGCCATAACGCGCATGGCGCGTCCGGAGGTTGACCTTACGCTTGAGTCCTTGGCGGAGCGCGTGGAGGCGCTAGAGCTGCAACTCGCCCAAGCCAAAGAGCAGGGATCGTTGATTACGGCACCTGCGACTGCGGAGACGTCTTTGGTGTCCGCACAACCGGAGGACCGTCCCATACAAACAAGACCACGGACCGAGGCCCAGCCTTTGCGGGAGCCGACGGCGCAGGAGTCGACGGTGCAGGAACCAACCCAGCAGACGCCAGCTCGGTCCCGGCAGGCCGTTGTGGATAGGCCTGCGTCAGTTCCGCAACCCGCGCCGCAGCGCCCAGCTCCTCAGTCTGCGCGCCAACCCGTGTCGCAGCAGTCCGCACCCGCGCCACGCTCGACGTCTACGGCGCCGGTGCCACGATCCAAACCCAGCCCACAGAGAGCGCAAAAGACAAGCAACCGTCGTGTGGCACAAGACTCTGGTGCAATGCAGCGCTCTTGGCGACAGGTGGTAAGCAACCTCATGGCAAACGTACCTGCACGCGGAACGCTTCTGAGCAGCGCCGTCGCAACGTCGGATGACGGCACCACATTGGTGGTGGGCCTTCCCAAGGGCTCATCGTTTGCGCTCAAAATGCTCGAGAGGCCGGACATCCGGTCTTTGGTGGAGGGTTACATCACGCAGGTGTTTGGACCTCGAACGGTGGTGTTCAAAGAGGGAACCGACTCCGCGCAGCCTTATGGATCGGCCGCACAACCTGCGGTTGCGCCTTCTGTACCTCAACGACCTGCGGGCTTCTCGCAACCAAGCGCGTCGGCGTATGCTCCGCAAAGATCGCCCTATGCCGAGCAGGCAAACAGTCAAAAGACGAGACAATCGAATCGTTTTGCGCGTAACGACGAGGCAAGACCGCTGGAGACAAGACCGCAAGCGCAGGCTCCCAGCTATCCAATGCCGTGGGACGAGCCACGCAAACAGGCATCTGCACCCGCGCCTTCGCCAGCCCAAGGATCGGTTGGGGCACCAGCGATGCCTGCCAACCAACCTCCCAGCAACGACTTCGTCTTGACGCCAAATGCCTATGAGGAGCCTTACTATGAGGAAGTGCCCTACGAGGAGCTAGGCACATGGTCGCAGGGCTACGAGTTCGAAGCGCCATACGAGCAGATGCCCCCCGCGCAGCCCCAGCCTTCTGTACGGTCACAGCCCCCCGCGCAGCCCCAACCCCCTGCACAACCCCCGGCAACGTCGTCCGCGCCGGGATCGGCATCCCCGCCCGCGGGCTTCTCGCCCGCGGCG
>JAUMWL010000120.1:0-6735 GCA_030529665.1 Coriobacteriales bacterium | reverse complement strand
CCAGCCTTCTGTACGGTCACAGCCCCCCGCGCAGCCCCAACCCCCTGCGCAGACTCCCGCGCAGCCCCAGGCAACGTCGTCCGCGCCGGTATCGGCATCCACGCCCGCGAGCTTCTCGCCCGCGGCGCCAGCAGCCGCGCCAGCGCCGCAGGGCGTGCCCGTTGCGCCCGAGGACCTGCCACCCGAGCTCTCTCGCATCTTGGCGGACGCCTTTGAGGTCTTTGGGGAGAATGTTCGTGCGAGCAAGGAGTAGCAATAGGGCTATGAAGAAACTCCCCTTTGCCAGGTGCGGCCATTCTTTGGGGTAGGACGCACGGCAATGTGACCGTCTTACGAATTGTGGCGACCTAGGCGCAACGTTCGTATATCATGCCGTTTCACACACAAACACATGGAGGTAACCATGGACATGCAGCAAATCATGGAGCAGGCGCGCCTTATGCAGCAGCAGCTCACCGACGCCCAGGAGAACATGGGCAACATTGAGGTCTCGGCAACGGCGGGTGGCGGCATGGTGCGCGTAACGGCAACTGCCGACATGAAGCTCACCTCGCTCAGCATCGATCCCGAGGTCGTGGATCCCAACGACGTCGCCATGCTGGAGGATCTTGTAATCACGGCAGTCAACGCCGTGCTCGCAAAGGCAAACGACGTGGCAAACGACCAGGTGGCAGGTATCGCCGGCGGACTCAACATTCCTGGACTGTTTTAGCACGAAGCCAGCGAGCAAAGGGGATGGGCAAAGGGGACGCTCCCCTTTGCTCGGTCAGAGTTGAGGAGGGGTCCGCAACCATGTGCGCATTAAAGCAAGATGGCAGGACGAGCGCCTTTGAGGAACCCTTCTTGGGCTCCAATGATGGTCGTGCGCTGCAGCGTCTGTTGGACGAGCTGGGCAGGCTGCCTGGCATTGGCCCAAAGTCCGCACAGCGCATTGCCTACCACATCCTCGAGTCCGACTCAGAGCATGCCCGACGGCTTGCCACGGCAATACTGGACGTAAAGAAGCAGGTCCACTTTTGTCCCATATGCTTTAGCTATGCCACGCGCGACACGTGCGACGTGTGCGCCGACCACACGCGTGACCGCACGACCATCTGCGTCGTCTCGGAGCCGCGCGACGTGGCGGCAGTGGAGCGCACGGGAAGCCACAAGGGGCTGTATCATGTGCTGGGCGGCGTCATATCGCCCATGGACAAGATCGGACCTGACCAGCTGCACGTACGGGAGCTTCTTAGCCGATTGGCATCGGGTGAGGTGGAGGAGGTCATCCTTGCCACAAACACCGACGTTGAGGGGGAGGCGACCGCCACGTACCTTTCGCGCGTCATCAAGCCGCTGGGAGTCCGTGTAACGCGCTTTGCGGTGGGCATGTCGGTTGGCGGAGAGGTGGAGCTTGCCGACGAGCTTTCGCTCGGCCGTGCCATCGAGGACCGGCGCGAGCTGTAGAAAAAAAGGAGGACGTCATGACCGCAGAAACAAATGAAGTAGAGACAAACGGCACAACCGTCGAACTCAATGACGCCTATGAATACGAGAGTGACACGCCGCGTCCGGTAGATGCCGACTCGGTTGCTCGTGGAGCGTTTGCGCGCCTGGAAGAAGGGCAAGGTGCGGTGAGCGCAAGCAGGCGCCCGTCTGGCGGTGCTCACCTAAGTGACGAGAAGCCCGAGGAGATGGACAAGCGTACGCTTGCGCTCATCATATCGGGCATGGCGGTGGCTCTTGTCTTGGTGCTGGCCGTTGTGGTGGGCATGCTCGCCACCCCCGCGCAGGATGCAAGCGAGGTGGAGGCCTTGGGGCAGGTGGCGGTGGCCGCAGACCAGAGCGTGGACGTGCACGGCAACACGTACCTGTTTGAAGAAAAGGACGGCAAGTACCAGCTGTTGGAAGTGCCCCCGGCGGAATCGTCGCAGCCCGTGTCCCTTGGCGAGCTGGAGGGCACGCCCGCAGGACTGGTGCTCTATGACGGGTCAATCATAGTTCCGCAAAACCTTGAGGGCAAAAAGTGGAACGTCGTGGCCTACACCATTGGCTCGGGATGGAGCCCGCTCATGGACAAGGCGGGCAATGTTACGGGCGGCAAGGGCAAGATAGGCCAGGTGTCGCTTGAGGGGTCCACGCTCGTCCTCACTGTTGATTCGGAGCGCGTTGAGGTGCCTCTGGTGTGGTAGCAGGCAAAGGGGAGTATCCCCTTTGCCTGCGTCTACGTACGCTTGCCTGTCTTCCTGCCCGCCCCGTAGCGCACCGGACGTCGTGGGCACAGGTCGGAGCAGGGACATTCGTCGCACTTGGCCAACCGTGCCGTGCAGGTGGCACGACCAAACCTAATCCACTGCGAGTTCACGCCGTCCCACAGCTCGCGGGGAATCACGGCCAGGAGGTCCTTCTCGGCGTCGAGCGGTGTCTTGGCAGCGGTGAGGCCCATGCGCTGTGCAATGCGAAACACGTGCGTGTCAACCGCAATGCCCTCCACGATGCCAAATGCCTTGTTGAGCACGATGTTTGCCGTCTTGCGCCCAACGCCTGGCAGCCGCACCAGCTCGTCCATGGTGCGCGGAACCTCGCCACCAAAGTCCGCCATTATCATTTGCGCGCAACCCACGCAGTGCTGCGCCTTGCTGCGAAAGAATCCCAGCCGGTGTATTACCTCCGACACCTCGGCAGGGTCGGCCTCGGCCATGGAGGCAGCGTCCGGCCAGCGCTCAAAGAGCGTGGGCGTTACGGCGTTTACGGCCACGTCGGTGGTCTGTGCCGACAAGAGCACGGCAATTACCAGCTCAAACGGGCTTGTCCAATTGAGCGCCGAGGGCTCGTTGCCATAGAGCTCCTGCATGCGATGGCAGAACTCCGTTACGCGCGCCGTCTTGGACTTCTTTGATTCTCTGGGCATGGCCTCTCCTTACCTCATGCTAAGTGTACATCCTACCATGTTGGCGCCGGCACGCCGTTTCCCGGAAACGGTGTGCCGATATCCGCGTGCCGAACGAGCAGGTACGCCTACCCAATACGGGAGCACGACCATGACGCGTCTTGTATAAGCTGTGTTTGTATCTGTGACCAACGCAAACGGGGGGACGCTACCATGAGCGCACCAGATCAAAACTATCTCCTCAGCAATGATGACCTCTATCTATTTGCAAAGGGCGAGTGGTTCCGTAGCTACGAAAAGCTCGGTGCCCATCCTGCCACGCTTGATGGCGTCGAGGGATACCACTTTGCAGTGTGGGCGCCCGACGTGCGCTCGGTGCATGTGACGGGCGAGTTCAACGGGTGGGATCCCGAGGCAACGTCGCTCACGCGCACGCCGGTTGGCGGCGTGTGGTACGGGTTCGTGCCGGGCGTAACCGAGGGCCAGCTCTACAAGTACGTTATTCAAACGCGTGCTGGCGACGTTATGTACAAGGCCGACCCCTACGCCTTCCAGGCCGAGCTCATTCCCGGCACCGCCTCGCGCACGGCCGAGATCGACTCCTACCAGTGGGGTGACGCCGATTGGATGAAGCAGCGCTACGAGAACAACCACATGAAGCGCCCGCTCAACATCTTTGAGGTGCACCTGGGATCATGGAAGCGCCACAAGGACGGCCTCACCGCCTTTGGCACCGAGCCGGATGACACGGACGGCGCCACGGGTTCCTGGTACACCTACGACGACCTCTCCGACGAACTGGTGGCCTACGTAAAGGAGATGGGCTACTCCCACATCGAGATCATGCCCGTAATGGAACACCCCTTCGACGGTAGCTGGGGCTATCAGGTTACCGGCTACTATGCGCCAACATCGCGCTATGGCTCACCCAAGCAGTTCAAGCACTTTATGGATGCATGCCACCAGGCGGGCATCGGCGTAATCTTGGACTGGGTGCCCGGCGGCTTCTGCCCCGACGAGCACGGTCTGGTGCACTTTAACGGCACCAAGCTGTACGAGAAGGAGGTCCATCCCAACTGGGGCACCTACAAGTTTGACTTTACCAGTGGCGAGGTGCACACGTTCCTCATCTCCAACCTTCTGTACTGGATTGACGAGTATCACGCGGACGGTATCCGCATGGACGGCGTCACCTCCATGCTGTACCTCAACTTTGGCATTGACGATCCTGGCATGAAGAAGTTCAACGAGGACGGCTCCGAGCACGACTACCCGTCCATCGAGTTCGTGCGCAAGTGCAACAAGATAGTGGGGTCTTATCATCCCGACGTCATGATGATTGCCGAGGAGTCCACGGCGTGGCCTCTCGTCACCCGTCCGCCCGAGGTTGGTGGCCTTGGCTTCAACTACAAGTGGGACATGGGCTGGATGAACGACACCCTGCGTTATTGCCAGACCGACTTCCCGTACCGTCCTGGCAACCACAGCCTGCTCACGTTCTCTATCATGTATTCGTTTAACGAGAACTTCGTTCTGCCGCTTTCCCACGACGAGGTCGTGCACGGCAAGTGCTCCCTCATCACCCGTCAGCCTGGCGACCTTTGGCGTCAGATGGCTGGCCTGCGTTCGCTGGCATTCTATCAGTACACGCATCCGGGTGGCCAGCTCAACTTCATGGGTAACGAGATCGGCCAGTTTATAGAGTGGCGCTACTACGAGGGCATTGAGTACTTCCTCGCCGAGGAGTACGAGGCTCACGGCAAGCAGCAGAAGTTCATCGCCGCCCTCAACAAGTGCTACAACGACGAGCCCGCGCTCTGGGAGAGGGCGTATCAGGACGATGGCTTTGAGTGGATCGACGCAAACAACTCCAACCAGTGCGTCATCAGCTTCGTGCGCCACGGCGATGATCCCAAGGACGACCTGCTGATCGTCATCAACTACGAGGTCAACCCCTACGAGGAGTATCGCATTGGCGTTCCTCGCGAGGGCTACTGGCGCGAGGTATTTAACTCCGACCGCGTGGAGTTTGGCGGGTCTGGCGTCACCAACGACGACGTGCGCTTCGCCTCCGAGGAGAAGCCTTGGAACCTGCGCTCCAACTCCATCAAGGTCCGCGTTCCGCCGCTGGGTGGCGCCATCTTTAAGTACGATGGCCCGCTGCCGCCCAAGCCCAAGAAGGAGTCCGTAATCCAGAAGCATGCCGCCGCAAAGAAGGCCGCCGGGAAGAAGGTTGCGGCCAAGGTGGAGGCCGCCAAGAAGACGGTAAAGAAGGCCGTGGCAAAGAAGAAGGAAGAGCTCACGGAAGAAGAGAAGAAGGCCCGTCGCTCCGCCGCCGCAAAGAAGGCTGCCGCCACACGTAAGGCAAAGGCCGCCGCTGCCGCAGCTGCAAAGGCTGCCGAGGCTGCCAAGAAGTAGGTCTTGTCCTAAGCGCTGGCATCTCAGTGGCATATGAAGACTGCCGCCGTAGTGCAAGAGCACTGCGGCGGCTTTGTTGGTGTGCCGAGCACGAGAGGGCAAGCTTGCCGTATACTACTCCTTTATGGGACTAACGCTTTCACATACGTCGGCTCTTTACGTAACACGAAAGCTGCGATCCGAGCGAGCCGACCTTCGCAGCTCCTTTGACCATGTGACGATTGCCAAGGCATCGGCCAGCAGTGGTGCGCGCTGGACTATGCGCGAGTTTAGGTCGGACCAATGGCGATGGCCACGACCCGATGCCGCGAACCCACTGCACGTCTTGGCATCGTCCTCTGCGGGACGCGTGCGCATGTCTGACGTGGTTACGCACCTAAGCAGCGCAGAGCTCCCCGCTCAATCGGTGCTATGGCTTGACGAGCATGCAAACATGGTTTCTCCCGAGCTCCTGTTTGTTCAGATGGCAACAATGCTCTCGATGCCGGAACTTGTGATGCTTGGTTACGAGTTGTGTGGCGTCTTTACCCGTTGGGCCTCCGATCCGGTTGGTGGTCCCGTTACCTTGGACGTACCTCCGGCGACCACGGTGGAGGAGCTGAGGGAATACATGGGATCGGTAACCAGAGTGCGTGGAGCCAAGCGTGCCAGGGAAGCGCTTGAGTACGTGTCAGACAACGCGGCGTCGGTGCCCGAGGCGGTTCTTGCCACCATGTACTCGCTGCCTTCTGGCTGGTGCGGATATGGCATGGGACCCGTTGAGCTAAACAGAGGAGTGGTGGTTGCCACCGAGCAAGAGGACGGATACACGCGCAAGCGCTACCCCGACATCATGTTTTCGTTTGCGCCGGTGGGAATCAACTACGATGGCGGCGATCATCTGGACCTCGATTCCATTGCGGAAGCGGCACATGCCGTGGCTCGTGCAGATGCGTTGGGCTTCAGCCAAGACTTGGATGACCTCAAGAGGGCAGAAAAAGAGGCCATGCGTGCGGTGAGGGCAAAGGTTGTGGACGACATGAGGCGAAACAGGGAGCTGATTGCCCAAGGGAGCATCGTATTGCCCATGACCAAGGAGGATTTGTACGAACCCGGTGGACTCGACCGATTCACGCGGCAGCTTCTGCGGTGCGCAAGGCTCTATTTTGGGGCAAAAACAGCCAATTATGAGCAAACTCTGGACGATTCTGACCTCTCGCGAGAGCGAAGCACGCTATTGAGGACTCTTTTGCCCTAACGAAGGGTCGATTTGGGCGGGGATGGCTCGGCTCGTGGAGTCACGTCTGCAAATAGTGGTAAATTCCGACATCAGTATTGAAAAAATACCAGTTGTAGGCAAAACGAATATCCAGAATTTACCACTGTATAAAATACACAGTGGTAAATTCTGAAGCATGGCACAGCAAAACCCCAGATAAAATGTTAACCACTTTCTAAATTTACCACTA
>JAUMWL010000264.1 GCA_030529665.1 Coriobacteriales bacterium | reverse complement strand
GGGAAACGCTCCTGCCAGAGGTGGTGCCATTCCGAGTCGTCGTACGAGCGAGACCGCCCGTCGGCGCAGGACCCTCCGCCCTTGTGGGCAAAGTGGTGCCGGCGCACCTCGCCCTTCCTGGGGATCACTGGGGACCCGCAGGTCGGACAGAAGTAGTACTCTGCCGCATGTCGAGCGCGTCCGCCCACAGCTGGACGTTGTAGGAGCAGGGCGAAGGACGACCCGCGGAGGTGGCTGCGCCGCGGCTGCGGGAGGACCTTCGGGGCGGGCGCGCTCGGGCTGCTCGCCCGGTCAAGGCTGGCGCCGGGCGTCTGGGCGTCCTGCGTCGAGCACATGGTGGCGGGCGAGTCGCCGCAGGGGTGCGCCGACCCGTGCGGCGCGTGCCTCGAGACGTCGTGGTTCGTGCGGACGCGCGTACGCGAGGCCATGCGCAACGTGCTCGCGCCGTTCCGCGTCGGCGACCGAGTCGCTGCGGGCACATGTCGCCAACGGCACCCACCGCGTGACTCGCGCCATGCTCACCGACGAGCCGCAGCCCTTCTGGGAGTACTGGGAGGGCAGGCTCCCGGAGGTCACCGAGGACGACCTTTGGGGCCCTGAGGCGATGTCAATCTTGGTCTAAAGGAGCTTTGTATTTTTATAGCCCGATCTCTGATAAGCACGAAGCAAGCAGCCTACACATTGCCACCAAGACCAAAGCCCCCTACGACGCATTGCATCGTAGGGGGCTTTCCAAAAGGACGTGATTATGGTACAGACCTTATCGTACGCGTCTACTCGCCGGACTGGAGGCCAGAACCAGGGCCCTGCACCTTGGACCAGGTCTTGGATTGCAGGCCGTGAAGGATGATGAATCCCTCGGCCGCGGTGTGGTCGAACTGGTCGCCCTCGTCGTAGGTGGCCAGGTTGTAGTCGTAGAGCGCATAGTCGGAGCGCAGGCCGTCCACAAACAGGCCGCCCTTGCACAGCTTGATGCGCACCTCGCCGCTCACGAACTTTTGCGTGTAGGCGTTGTATGCGTCGATGGCGCAACGGTTCTGGCTGTACCAGAGGCCGCGGTACACGGTAGATGCCCACTCGGTGTCGAGCTTGGCCTTTTGCTTGAGGGTCTCGGCGTCCAGGCACAGGCGCTCCAGAGCACCATGGGCCTCGATGAGCAGCAGCGCCGCCGGGCACTCGTAGCACTCGCGACTCTTGATGCCAACCACGCGGTCCTCGATCATGTCTATGCGGCCATAGCCATTGCGACCTGCGATCTCGTTGGCGGCGATGATGAGGTCCAAAAGCTCCATGCGCTCGCCGTTGAGGCTCACGGGGATGCCGCCCTCAAAGCCAACGATCACGGTCTCGGGTTCGGATGGGCAGTCCTCGGGGTTGTTCGACATGGTCCATATGTCGGCCGGAGGCGTGTTCCAAGTGTCTTCCAACACACCGCACTCGATGGCACGACCCCACAGGTTGTCGTCTATGGAGTAGGGCTTCTTCTTGGTGGTGGGCACGGGCACGCCATTTGCCTCTGCCCACTCCATCTCGGAGTCACGCGTGGTGAGGTCCCACTCGCGTACGGGAGCAATTATATTGAGGCTTGGATCGAGCGCGCGAATGCAGGTCTCAAAACGAACCTGGTCGTTGCCCTTGCCCGTGCAGCCATGGGCAATGTACTTGGCGCCGTACTTGTGGGCAACGTCCACCAAGTGCTTGGAGATGAGGGGGCGGCTGAGCGCGGAGAGCAGCGGATAGATGCCCTCGTACTTGCCGTTGGCCCAGATGGCCTTGGAAAGAATGGTCTTTGCGTACTCATCGCGCATGTCGATGGCCTCGGAGGCAATGGCACCCATGTCCAGGGCCTTTTGCTTGATCCAGGAGAGGTCCTTCTCGTCCTGGCCAACGTTGCCACAAATGGCGATTACGTCCATGTTCTTCTCGACTTGGAGCCACTTAACAATAACCGAGGTGTCCAGGCCGCCCGAATACGCGAGGACTACCTTCTCTTTTTCTGCCATGTCCTTGCCTTTCTGTAGATGGTGTTTGCACTATAGGGCTTGTTTTTGCCTTACCTCTGATTGCCAATAAGCTCGCAACACAACCGACACAATCATTGCTTTTGCAGAGCCGATCCATAACTGGAACGGATCTGCACACCCCAGCAAACAAAGGCCCCCAAGGTGCGGGGGCCATAACAGAAGGTCGGGAATCTACGCCTCGAATTGTTGAAGAAGATCTAATGCCTCTATCGTCCCCCGGCTTTGTGGTAGAGCAGACGCTCCTTTATGGGGTCGGGGTCAACCCCCAATGCCTCCATGATCTTGAACGCAAAGGGATAGGGCGTGGCGGGCCCTTGAGAGGTAACCACGTTCTTGCTCCACACGGCGACCTCGTCCGCAACAAACTCGGCACTTGCGAGCTTGGATGCGTAGCCCGTGTAGCCAGTGGCACGCTTGCCCAACAAGACTCCCGC
>JAUMWL010000022.1 GCA_030529665.1 Coriobacteriales bacterium | reverse complement strand
CGAGCCCGCCCTCGTGCGAGTAGTCGCCGCCGTTGAAGTCGAGGTGGAACACGGGGCGCGCAACCCACGCGCCGGGGCCGTCGCCCTCCAGCCGCTCGATGGCGAGTCCCTCGAAGAGGTCACGCCGACCCTCGAAGTAGGCCCTCAGCGTGGAGACGAGCAGGCTCTTGCCGAAGCGGCGGGGGCGGCTGAGGAAGTAGGGCTTCCCCTCGTTGGCCATCCGGTAAATGTATTCGGTCTTGTCCACGTAGACGTAGCCGTCCCCGCGTACGTCCGAGAAGCTCTGTATGCCTATGGGCAGCTTGCGCGCCATGCGGTGCCCCCTCGCCAATACCTCCGATGAATCGTCCCCACCATTCTATCACGGCCACCGATGACCTATTTGGACTCGGTGGCATACCCTTTCCGGGAAATAGTATTTCGAGCGATACGACGTACGCGCCGTACGCTCAGACCAGATAACTGCCTCGCATGGGTTGACTATGAACAAAATCAACCATGAAACGTACATAGTCCAAGATCGAACGATTTGCTTTGGGCCGCCGTCTTTAGTTTGCTGCTGGCGGTAAAACCCCACTGTATACGTCCTGCGGCAGTGCTTGATTGTTACCAACGTGTAAACTACGCAGCACATGTGAGTTTCTAAGTTTGTACCTGCAGGGCTTGCTCAGAGGTCACAATTACAAAACGGGAGGGTTTTGGGTTGCGCTGACCTGCGACTTTGCGTTGCGGTCCCGTATTTGTGTGCGGAAGACAACGTGACAGGTACGGATATCACGCGTCCATGCCGCGCGTGCACCTCATGAGGCGGTACACCGTTTCCAGGAATGGGTGTGCCGCCACAAAAAAGGACCCCCATTGTCGCCTACGTCAATGGGGGTCCTCTTAATTCTGCTCTGGCCTATGCACCCTGCAAAAGGTCGCGCAGTGCGCCGACCTTGTTGGACGGCTCGGCACCGGTAAGGGTGGAAAGAACCGTAACGGCGGGGCCAAGAAGGTCGATGGAGGGGATTCCACGACGGACAAGAGCGTGACGCACGTCACGACGCAGGCGCTCGTCTACGAACGTGTGGAACACAGCGATGGGACGACCCTCCTCCTGGGCATCCAAGAAGGTGTTGACGTCTTGTACGTTCCTTGCGTTGGGAAGACGCACGACGTCGAGCGCATCGGCTTCAAACTGTGCTGCAGCCGCTGCCACAACAGCGTATGCAGTGTCGCCACGAGCGTCAGAGACAATGAGCACTATGGGCTTGATGTCCTCTACGACCTCATCAGTGCTCAGATCAAGACTGGCCATGGGTTTCTCCTCTCCTTTTTGCACGAGGCTATTTGCCGTCGCACTCTTAGTACTAAGTCTGCCCTACCTACAAAAGCCTAGAATAGATACTATCAGCCGCACGCCGAACGCGGGACCCACAAGGCGGTTGATTGGTTACCCTGATTCGGCGAGAGAGATGGCATCGGTCCCCATCGGTTACATGCATACGCTTTCTCCATATTCTGTAACGCCGACGGGCTATGGGGAAGCTCCCCTTTGCCCGGTTTCAAGCAAAGGGGAGCGTCCCCATAGCCCGCATGCATGCGGGGAATGTCACCCTGAGCAGAGTTACCTCTTCTTTGCCATGGCGCCAATGTTTGCCACGCCGTGGAAGGCACTCTCAAAGCGGTTGAGAAGACGAAGGCGGTTGTTGCGCACGTCCTCGTCCTTGTCCATTACCAGCACGTCCTCAAAGAAGCGGTCGATGGGCTCACGAAGCCCGGCAAGCGCGGCGATGGCGTCGTCAAGCTCTCCTGCCACCACAGCCTCCTGAACGGCGGCCGACCCTGCGTCAACGGCAGACAAGAGCGCAAGCTCGGCCTCCCCCAGCATGGTCTTGTCAACATCGACGCCAAGCGAGGCATCGGCAAGGTGGCTGGCTCGGGCATAGGCGGTGGCCAGGTCGTCAAACACCTCTCGCTGCATGCTGCGGGCACGACCCAGAGCCTCCACGCGACCCAAAAACGCCACCGGATCGCAGACGCCCGTATCGGCAACGGCTCGAATGGTGTCGGGCTCGGCGCCTTCGTCGCGAGCGATGGCGGTAAGCCTTCCAAGGAAGAACGAGCATACCTTGTCCGCCACGTCTGCGGCATCGAACTCTATTCCCTGCTTGGCATAGGAATCGAGTGCAAGCTCCACCAAAGGACGCAGCTTGGCAGCGGGCAGCTCGCGCAGCATGGCTATGACGCCAATGGCGGAGCGCCGCACGGCAAAGGGGTCAGCGGAGCCGGTGGGCGGCTCGTCGATGGCAAACATGCCGCAGATGGTGTCGAGCTTGTCGGAGATGGCCACGGCCTTGCCCACCACGCCATCCGGCAGAACGTCGCCGGCAAAGCGCGGACGATAGTGCTCAGAGATCGCCTGGGCAACCACGTCGCTCTCGCCCTGCGCCTTGGCGTAGTAGCCACCCATGACGCCCTGCTGGCTCGTAAACTCCACCACGGCCTGGCTCACCAGGTCGGCCTTGGCCAGGTGCGCCGCGCGTGCAGCCGCCTCTGCGGCAACGTCGCCATAGCCGGCATCGCGCGCGACCGCCTGGGCCAGCACCTCCATGCGCACCGACTTCTGCAGCACGGTGCCGAGCTTCTTTTGGAACACCACGTTGGCAAGACGCTCGCGGAAGGCATCCAAGCCAACCTTGAGGTCCTCGTCATAGAAGAACTTTGCGTCGTCCAGGCGCGGGCGCACGACCTTCTCGTTGCCTGCGCGCACGGTGTCGTTGACCGCCGGGTCGGCATTGGACACGATCACGAACTCGCGGGTAAGCGAGCCGTCCGCGGCGTAGACGGGGAAGTAGCGCTGATGCTTGAGCATGGCCTCCACAATGATCTCGTGCGGAACGGCCAGGAACTCCTCGTCAAAGGTGCCCACCACAATGGTAGGCCACTCGCAGAGGTTTACGACCTCGTTAAAGGTGCCCTTGGGGGTATCCACGCGCGCACCGCCGCGTTCCTGCTCCAGCTTGGCGATGCCCGCACGTATAACCTCGGCGCGGCGCTGCTCGCCCAGCACGCAGGCGTCCATGAGCACCTGCTCGTAGGCGGCTGGCTCTGCCACCACGTGCTCGCCCGGAGCCAACACGCGATGGCCGCGGGTGGTGTTGCCGCTCGTCACGTCGGCATAGCGCACAGGAATCACCTCGGAGCCCAGAAGCGCGCAGATCCAGCGAATGGGACGCACAAAGGTCTGGTGCTCGCTCCCCCACCTCTGACTGCGGTAGTTGGGCCACTGGATGTCACCGATGGTCTTTTGGCACAGGTCCGACAAGAGCGTGATGGCCGGAACCGAGGCTATGCTGCGCTCCGCAAACACGTACTCGTTGCCATCCGCCTCCACGCGTCGCACCAGCTCGGCGGCCGTGGTCTTGTTCTTGCGCGCAAAGCCCTCGGCCGCGCGTGTGGGATTGCCGTCCGCATCAAACGCAATGGAGCACTTGGGGCCGCGCACCACCTCGTGGATCTCGTCGGTCGCGGTGGCGCAGGCCTCCACCAAAACCGCGAGGCGTCGCGGCGTGGAGAGCGTGCGCACCTCGCCGTGGGCGAGACCGGCGTTGGCAAGGCCCTTGTCAACGAGCTTACCCAGCTGCTCCTGGGCCTTCATGAGCGGCGCCGAGGGCATCTCCTCGCAGCCGATCTCCAGCAAAAAGTCAAGGGTGTCTGCCATGTTAGGCCACCTCCTTCTGGGTAGCTTTGGCCTTTGAGGCGACCAGCTCCAAATAGGCCTCGCAACAGGCCTTGGCAACGTCACGAACACGCAGTATGTAGTTGGCGCGCTCTGTGGCCGAGATGGCACCGCGCGCGTCGAGGATGTTGAACGCATGGCTGCACTTCATGACGCAGTCGTAGGCAGGCAACGGCAGCTTGGCATCGAGGCACGCGTGGCACTCGGCCTCGTACTCGTCAAACTTGCGACGCATCACGTCCACGTTTGCCACCTCAAAGTTGTAGCAACTGAACTCGTACTCGTTCTCGTGGAACACGTCCCCATAGGTCATGGGCGTGCCGTCGGGAAGGATGGACCACACCAGGTCGTACACCGAGTCGACCCCCTGGATGTACATGGCGATGCGCTCCAGGCCGTAGGTTATCTCTACGGGAACGGGATCGACCTCAAGGCCACCCACCTGCTGGAAGTAGG
The DNA here is from genome assembly GCA_030529665.1 of Coriobacteriales bacterium. GTDB lineage: Bacteria > Actinomycetota > Coriobacteriia > Coriobacteriales > Atopobiaceae > RUG440. The sequence goes on along the minus strand of JAUMWL010000022.1, from coordinate 22,658 downwards.
TGTACTGCGTGACCTCCATGCCGTCGAGCCACACCTCCCAGCCAAGGCCCCAGGCGCCAAGCGTGGGGCTCTCCCAGTCGTCCTCCACAAAGCGCACGTCGTGCAGCTTGGGATCCAGACCGATCGCCTCCAAAGAACCCAGGTACAGGTCCTGAGAGTCGGCGGGACACGGCTTGAGGATTACCTGGAACTGGTAGTAGTGCTGCATGCGGTTGGGGTTCTCGCCATAGCGGCCGTCGGCGGGACGGCGACAGGGCTGCACGTAGCATGTGCGCCACGCGGCCGGACCCAGGCTTCGCAGGGTGGTTGCGGTGTGGAAGGTACCGGCTCCAACCTCGGAGTCGTACGGCTGCATTACCGTGCACCCCTGGTCTGCCCAGTACCGCTCAAGCGCCAGAATCATGTCCTGGAATGTGAGGGACTTGTTGTCCATGACGTGTCTTCTCCTTTACGTCAGCTATTGTTCCGCGCCGGGACCTTGACGGACCTAAAAGGTGCGGATGTGGTCTAATGGCCAATACGTGCAAAGCGCACGAGCAAACACGCTGGAGACGGGTACCGCCCCAAAGTAGCGTGAGTCCGAGGAATTGGTTCTGTTGTCGCCCATGAGCCACACATGGCCCTTTGGCACGACGTAAGGGTAGGCGATGTTTTCCGGGCTCACAAGCGGATTGCTCGGCCTGCCCTCGGTGTAGGGCTCGTCCAGGGGCTGCCCATCCACATAGACCACGCCGTCTATGAGGTCAACCTCCTGGCCTTCGGTCGCAATTACGCGTTTCACCAAGGTCACGCCCTTGTCCTCGGGACTCTCAAAGAGCACGACCTCGCCTTGTTCGGGCGAACGGAACCTATACGACACCTTTTCGCCCCACAGCCGGTCGTTGAGCTGAATGGTGTTTAGCATGGAACCCGAAGGCACAATAAATGCCTCCAGAACAAAGAAGTGGATAAAGAGCCCCAAGGCAAGGGGCACGGCAATCGTGATGCCCCAATCCGCAAGCCAAGCGGCAGAACCAACCTTGGGCTCGCCGGCAATGCCGTCTTGCACGTCTATCCTCTTTTTCACGACTGCTCCCTCCCAGCCTGGTCCTCGCACACCACGCGCCTTGCCGCCTCTTGCTCGGCCTCGGTTAGGGCGACGCCCTCAAGAAGGTCGGGGCGCCAGAGCGCCGTTCGTTCCACGGCGCTCTGCCTGCGCCATGCGGCGATCCTTGCGTGGTCGCCGCTCAGCAGCACCTCGGGCACGCGCCGGCCCTCAAAGTCTGCGGGCCGGGTGTACTGCGCGTACTCCAAAAGCCCGTCGCTAAACGACTCGTCTTGTGCGCTCATCTCGTCTCCAAGGGCACCCGGAAGCAGACGCACCATGGCATCGATGACCACCAGCGCGGGAAGCTCCCCGCCTGTGAGCACAAAGTCGCCCAAAGACAAGGTCTCATCGGCAAGCTCGTACACGCGCTCGTCCATGCCCTCGTAGCGCCCGCACACAAACAGGATGCGCTCCATCTTGCTCAGGCGAGCCGCCACCGACTGGTCAAACCGCCTGCCACACGGCGAGAAGAACACCACGTGCGGACGCAGCGCCTCACGCGACGCTATGTCCCTTACGGCCTCAAATATGGGCTCGGGCTTCATCAGCATGCCCTGGCCGCCCCCAAACGGTGCGTCATCCACCGTGCGATGCCTGTCGTGAGTCCAATCGCGCAGGTCGTAGGCCTTGTGCCTAAACACGCCCGCCCTTTGCGCACGACCCATTATGGACGCACCAAGATAGGGGTCAAAGAGCTCGGGAAAGACCGAGAGCGTCTCCACAAGCATCATGACTCCTCCTTAGCGTCATCTGGGACCAGCCCTCGAGGAATCTCCACCTCAATGTCTCCCTGCGTTGGCACGCAACGTATCATGGAGTCCACCACGGGCACCAGCACCTCGCCGTAGGCACCGCTCACTATCCAGACGTCATTTGCGGGACCCCGCATAAGGCCGTCTATTACACCAAGCACACCCAGCCTTTTGTCGCGCACAATGCGGCCGCACAGGGCATCGGCATCGTGCAGCACGAGGTCTGCCGGCAGGTCGCTCACACGCGCAAGGACGGTCTTTCCCACCAGCTCGGAAGCGCCGGCCAGCGTGTGGCACCCGCCAAATTGTACGAGCTGCCCCGCATCGCCATCCGTGGCCCGTTGGACCACGTGATACCTCGAGCCCCTAAGCGCGGGCGGCACTATGGCGACCTCCAGGCCCTCTTGCAACAAAAGCGGGAGGCCGTGCGTGGGAACCGCGACGACCTCCCCGTTGCGTCCGTGCGTCTTTTGTATGCGGGCTATGGATCTGTACTCCTTAACCAAGGTGCCTATCCCAGAATCTCGACCTCAACCGAGGTGCCCACGCGCTGCCCGAGCGCTCGGGCAAGCGTACGAATCGCCTTAATGGTGCGACCTCGCCTACCAATGATCCTGCCTGCGTCTGCCTCGGCGCAGGAAACCTCAATGAGAGAGCCCTCGTCGCTGTCGGTAACGTCAAGCGAGACGGCGTCCTCGTCATCCACCAAGCCGCACACGATGTACTCCACAAGATCTGCCACCTTGTCGGAAGGCATCTCCTCCAGAGCCTCGTCCTCGACCATGTTCTCGGTTGCCACGTCTTACTCCGCAGCCTCCGCGGCCTTTGCCGCAGCCTTCTTGGAGAGCTTGTCCTTCTTCTCGGGCATGGGCTTCTCGCCACGGGCGATGGCGATGAGGTGGGATACGGCGTCGGTGGGCTGGGCGCCCTTAGCAATCCATGCGTCAACGCGCTCAAGGTCGATGTCGATCATCTTGGGGTTGGAGACCGGGTTATAGCGACCCACGAGCTCGATGTAGCGCCCGTCACGGGGCATGCGGCCATCGGCCACGACAACGCGATAGAACGGACGCTTCTTGGCACCATGGCGGGCCAGACGAATCTTAACTGCCAATGAAAACTCCTCCATACAGATGCGACGCGGATGGTTGCGGATGTGGCTGCGTCGCCAAGCCATACATGCAACGCACTATTCTACGACTTGCGAAGGCGATTGTGCGGTGCAGATTTTGTGAATACACTCATGTAAAACTGTTGTTTTTAAAAGAAGACACGTCTTTTTAAGCCAGACTTCAATCTAATGTGTAGCATGAAACAAAGAATAGCTTGCTTATGGCTTGTGCCTTTGTTGGGTTCTTGGGGAAGGGATACCCACATGTATGTACTGGTTGTAGAGGATGAGCGCAATCTGGCGGATGCCATTTGCCAAATCCTAAAGAACGAGGGGATAAAGACCGACGTCACCTACGACGGCATGACGGCGCTCACGCTTGCAAAGAGCGGCATGTACGACGCCATCGTGCTCGACATCATGCTTCCGGGAATGGATGGCATAGAGGTGGTAAAGAGCGTGCGAAGGTCTGGAGTCGCCACGCCCGTGCTCATGCTCACCGCACGCACCTCCACGTCCGACAAAGTCACCGGGCTCGATGCCGGTGCCGACGACTACATGACAAAACCGTTTGAGGTCGAGGAGCTCCTCGCACGGCTGAGGGCACTCACGCGTCGCACCGGCGACGTCCTTTTGGAGGAGGCCACCTTTGGCGACCTCAAGCTTGACCTCACCACGCACGACCTCAGCTGCGGAGAGCGATCGGTGCACCTCTCGGGCAAGGAGTTCGAGGTAATGCGCATGCTGATGAGCTCAAACGCGCGCGTGGTATCCAAGCAGGACCTGCTCACGCGAGTCTGGGGCGGTGGGGCCGACGCGTCAGAGAACTCGGTTGAGGCCTACGTCTCGTTCCTGCGCAAGAAGATGAACCATCTGCACTCGGTGGTACAGATCACCACCCTGCGCATGCTTGGCTATCGCCTTGAGGTCCTGGAGTAGGTCCCAAAGGCCGCATCAAAACCATTGGGTGGCACGGGCTTGCCATAGGCTTGTGCCACCCTATCCGTTGGTCCGCTCACCGACGATGCTACGTGGCACAGGCTCTGGGGGAGTTTGCGCCACGTATTCTGTATACGGTCCCTTTTTGGAGGCGATGGCCACATGATAAAGACGCTCAAGAGAAAGTTCGTGATCATCATCATGTCCTTGGTGAGCGCCGTGCTCATAACAGTGCTTGGCAGCAGCTATGTGTCGGCTTGGCAGACCCAGCACGAGATTATGTACGATGCCCTCCAACACGCCATTGACGGAGAGCTGAACGACCTCCCACGCCTTTCCATGAGACCCAATGACGCCGCGCTCTCGGCCGACGAGGCAAGGGGCGCGAGCATTCTGGTCCTCGCCATAGACATAGACGAATACGGCGTGGTGGTCGCCACCAACCAGGCACCTCTGCTCATCGACTCGTCGGTCCTTTCCGAGCTGCTCGATTACGTGCAACAGAGCCAGAACGACACGGAGTGGGATAAGAGCCTGCACCTGGCCTGGCAACGCGCCCAGAAGTCTTCCACCACCTGGCGTGTGGTAATCGCCGACACGCTCGCCATCGACATGGGGCTGCGCTCGCTTGCCATAAAGGACCTGGTGATCGTGTGCCTGGCCATGGCTGCCCTGCTGCTCATATCCATAGGCCTCTCAACCTGGGTGCTCGTACCCGTGGAGCAGGCATGGGAGCAGCAGAGAAGGTTTGTGGCCGACGCCTCGCACGAGCTCAAGACGCCCTTGGCGGTTATTAGTGCCAACATGCAGATCCTTAGCGCCGACACCCAGATTCCCACGGAAGCACGACGTTGGGTGGACAGCACCGCCGATGAGGCGGAGCACATGAAGGGCCTTGTGGAGGAGCTGCTTGAGCTTGCGCGAACCGACGAGGGGTCAATGGGCACGGCAGGCGTCCGACAGCAGGTGGACGTGGACTTCTCGTCCATGGTGGAGAGCTGCGCCTTGGAGTTTGACGCCATCGCCTTTGAGCGAGGCACCTCGCTGGAAGAAGACATTGCGGAGGGCGTGCACGTGGTGGGCGACCCCGAGTGGCTCCAGCGTCTCTGCAAGATCCTCATAGACAACGCCTGCAAGTACTCCGATGGGGCAAGACCCGTACGTGTGACCCTTGTTGCGGAGTCGCGTCACTGCAAGCTTATGGTAAACAACTCGGGCGCCCCCATAGACGAGGAGGACCTCGCGCACCTCTTTGACCGCTTCTATCGCACCGACAAGGCACGGAGCAGAAACAACGGTGCCGGAGGATTTGGCCTTGGGCTGGCAATTGCCAAGGGCATCGCGACCTCGCACGGCGGAGACATTAACGTTACGAGCACAGATGTGCAGGGCACGACGTTTGTGGTGACCCTGCCCACGGCATAGGAACCGCATCATGGACGCCCCAGACACAGCCGACCAGACCTGGCGCGCAAAGGCCATTGGCCTTTTGGATCTCGACGCCTTCTTTGCGTCGGTGGAGCAGCTCGACCACCCCGAATGGCGTGGCAAGCCCGTAATAGTTGGCGGATCGGCCGACAAGCGCGGTGTGGTGTCCACCGCCAGCTACGAGGCCCGCAAGTTTGGCGTACACTCCGCCATGCCGTCTTTTCAGGCGCAAAGGCTCTGTCCGCATGCCATCTGGACGCATGGGCACTTCGACCGCTACCGTGCCATGAGCAAGAAGGTGATGTCGCTCATCCTTGACGAGACGCCGCTCGTAGAGCAGGTGTCCATAGACGAGGCGTTCTTTGACGTGTCGCCCGGACGTTTTTCCAACGAGGACCCCGTGCAAATCTGCAAGCGCATACAAAGCCGTGTTGCGGGTTTGGGGATTACCTGCTCCATTGGCCTGGGGACGTCAAAGACGGTTGCAAAGATCGCTTCCGACAAGGACAAGCCACGTGGCCTTACCGTGGTAAGGCCCGGAAGCGAGGCGGCCTTCTTGGCACCACTCCCCGTCCGCGTGCTCTCCGGCGTGGGATCGTCAACCGAGAAGGTGCTGCAGGGGCTTCACATCAGAACCTTGGGACAGCTGGCACGGCAGGACCCAAAGACCATGCAGGCGCGGCTTGGCGTCATGGGTCCTCGTCTGGTGGAGCGTGCAGCAGGTCGCGAGCAGAGCGTGGTGAGGCTTGCGACCGATCACGAGCAGGCGAAGTCCGTCTCCAACGAACGCACCTTTGCGCGTGACCTCTGCACAAAAGAGGAGCTTGTGGCCGCGATTGGCCATGTTTCCGAGCTCGTTGGAACAAGGCTGCGCAACAAGGGGCTACAAGGCTCTTTGATAACGCTCAAGCTTAAGTTTGACTACACCCACACGCACACCGCGCAGCGGCACCTTGCGTCGCCCACCAACAACGAGCGCGTGTTTGGAAAGGTGGCACAAGACCTCTTGCCAAGCCTGTGGAACGAGGGCACGCCGGTGCGGCTGGTAGGGGTTGCCATGAGCGAGTTTGACACGCCGCCCCAGCAGATGAGCCTCTTTGATCAGAACCCCATAGAAGAGAGCGACCCGTTGCCACAGGTCACCGACCAACTCCGCGCACGCTTTGGCAAGGACGCCATCTCATACGGTCGGGATCTGCGGCTGTGAGTGAGTCAAAAGGGGTTACCCCTTTTTGCTCACAGGCCTAGGTCAACCTGCGGCGCATCTCCCCAAAGGCGCTCAAGCCGGTAGTAGTCGCGCGTCTCGGGCAAGAACGCGTGAATCACCACCGAGCCATAGTCCAGAAGCACCCAGCTCGCACCGGCACGGCCCTCATGAGAAAGAGGGCCAAGGCCCGTGTTCTTCTTTACCTTCTCCTCTATCTCGTCCACCACAGACGACAGCATGCGCGCGTTAGCCGCGGTGCAAATGAGGAAGTAGTCGCAAACGTCCGAGAGCCCCTCAAGGTCGAGCAACACTATGTCGGTCGCCTTCTTTTCGTCTGCCGCCAGAGCGGCGATGCGGGCAAGCTCAAGGGGCGTGGTGTTCTTCATGCTTTGAGTCTCCTTTGTCCATTGCCTTATCGGGCGCGTCGGGCCCGGTTAGCTGCCAACGTATTGTAGATCTCGATGGTGTGCGGATACAGATACCTGCCCGTCTGGAGCACGAATATGATGCCTCCCACAAACGCGTTCCAAAACACGTCTTCGAGCGAGACCTTGCCCACCAAGTCGCGCGTGTGTTGTATTCCCTCGCTCGCACGCCTCAGCGGCTCGATTCCGTCTGCCACAAAAAGGACCATGTCAAGCGGATTCATGTCCTCGGCAGCAGAGGTGTGACAGGCTATGGCATGCCAAACTTCGTGCGGTATGTGAGGATAGCGTTCCGGCAGCTCGCGAGCGGCCACCATTCCATGCAGCAGCGGCTCCACCGATTCCAGCGGCACGCCCATGTCGATGCCAAAGTACTGAGCCCTTGCAATGAGCTCGTCTTTGGGAACGACCTTGTCCCAGTCGTGCAAAAGACCAGCCAGTCGGGCCAAGAAGGGATCCACGCCATACAGAACCGCCAGATGCTCGGAGGTGCGCGCCACCGCGAGCGTATGGTCGAGCCTATGACGCCTGGAAGCGAGCTGCGAGCGCGTGTCCGCCTCCACCCGCATGAGGGTCAGACGCTGCCACGGCTCGTATTCCACGCCCTCATTCTTTTTTGGACGCCACATCTCCACGTCTTTGGATTTGGTGCTCTTAGCCAATGCCTTGTCCTCCATACACGCTAGAACCTTGGTCGGGCAGCTCCGTCGACCCATAGCGACGAGGCCGGACCCCATACAGATGATGCTTGTGAATGTATCCCGTAACCTGGTCGGGCGTTAGGTAACGCAAGCTCTGGCCAGCCTCCACGCGTTCGCGCAAATAGCTGGACGAGATGGCGAGCGCGGGCACCTCCAGGTATGTTACGTCAAAGTCATACGGGGAGTCCGCTATGGCCTGCTTGGCATGCGCCAAGTCGTAGCCCGGCCTCGTTGCGCCAACCACGTGGGCAAGCTCCGCTATCTTTTGGGCATCTCGCCAGGTCACTATCTCGGCAATGGCGTCGGCGCCGGTAATGAAGTACAGCTCCACGTTGGAGGGATACAGATTGCTCAGGAGCTCGAGGGTCTCGGCCGTGTATGTTATGCCCTCGCGGTCCACCTCAAAGCGACTTGCAAGAAAATGGGGGTTGTCGGAGGTGGCCAAAAGCGTCATGGCATAGCGGTCTTCTCCGGACGTCACCCGCTTGTGCTGTTTGAAGGCAGGACGTCCCGCCGGCATAAACACGACCACGTCCAGCTCGAGGTCGTCAAACGCCTGCTCGGCCGCCACCAGGTGGCCGTTGTGGATGGGGTCAAACGTACCGCCCATTATGCCCATGCGATAGGTCACGTCTGGATGTGCGCCAAGTCTCGGAAGATCGCCGCGCTCCAGTATTGTTTTGCAAAACTGCAGACCCTGCTCGCTCATGTCAACCCTTTGCCTCCCCGACGTAGCACTTCCTAGAATACCAGCATCTCGTCTCTGTGAACCGCCGGCTGCCCTTCCTTGTGCGGAAGGAAGCGGCCTATGACCTCAAGCTTGAGGCCCCGAATGCGCACCATGTCGTCGCTGGAATAGCGCGCGATGCCCCGCGCAAGCTCCAGGCCCTCCTCGTCCACGATGCTCACCACGTCGCCCTCTTCATAGACCCCGGTGGTCGCCATTACGCCCACCGGCAAGAGAGACGCGCCGTCGTCCAAGAGCGCACGCTTGGCTCCCCTGTCCACCACGACCGTTCCTTGCGGAACCTCCGCAAGCCCGATCCAGAGCTTGCGACCGCTTCCATGCACGTGCGTCGCATCGCCACAAAAAAGCGTTCCCACCTGCTTGCCCTGCGCCGCCTCCACGATCACGTGCGGGTCCTTGCCGTGGCAGATCACCATGGGAATGCCTGCGGCCATCATGGCACGTGCCGCACGTATCTTGGAGGCCATGCCACCGGTGCCCACCGACGAGCCAGCCCCTCCAGCCATGCTCGCCACGCGACGATCTATTGCGTCAACCTTGCGGATGAGCTCTGCGTCTTGGTGCGTGGTGGGATCTGCGGTGTACAAGCCCTCCACGTCCGAGAGAATCACATACAAAGACGCGCCTACCAGCGCAGACACTATGGCACCGAGCATGTCGTTGTCGCCAAACGCGAACTCTGCCACGCTTACGGTGTCATTCTCGTTTACCACCGGCACGGCGCCGAGGTCCAAGAGGCGAAAGAACGTGTTGCGCGCGTTGAGGTACCCCTCGCGGTCAACCACATCGCGCCGGGTAAGAAGGACTTGCCCACAGGGAATGCCTCGCTTTGCAAGCTCCTTGGCATACACCTCCGTAAGGGCCGCCTGTCCGGCGGCAGCGCATGCCTGCAGCGAGGGTATGTCGGAGGGGCGCGACGCAAAGCCGAGCCTGCTGCGCCCAGCCGCCGCGGCGCCCGACGTAACCACTACCACCGGATGCCCCATGCCATGTAGCTCCGCTATCTGTTGGCAAAGCCTGGAGATGTAGCCCTCGTCCACAGACCCGTCAGCCTGGGTAAGGGTGGACGAGCCGATCTTTACCACCACCAGGCCCTCAAACTGCTCAGGAATCGCCATTGTCGTCCTCCTCCTCAATGGGCTCGGGCGCCTCGTCGGGCAAAGGGGAGGCTCCCCTTTGCCCGGCCCCGTCCATACCGGCCGAGAGCTCAAACGTAAACGCGTAGCCCAGGATGCGAATCTCGTCTCCGGCCTTCACACCCGCCTTGAGCAGCGTCTCCTCCAGCTTGATGCGCTGGAACCTATGCTGCAGGTAGTCGATGGCCTCGTCGTTTTCCCAGTCGGTCTGCACCACCATGCGCTCGATGTCGGTGCCCGACACGCGCCATGCGTGCCCGTCCTCACGCGCCACCCCAATCTGACGGTCGCGCTGCGCACGACGGCGAGCCCATACCTCGCCAAGGTCGCTCCGCTGCTGATCCGCCTCGCGAGCCGCCTGTGCGCGAAGCTCGCCAACAAGCTGCGCCGTGCGTGAGACAAGCAGGTCTATGCCCTCGCCCGTAACCGCCGAGACAACAAAGAACTCTTTACCGTCCTTCTGCACCTCCTCGCGCAGAACCTCTGCCGCCACGTCGGAGTCGGGCATGTCGCACTTGTTGCCCACCACGATCTGCGGACGATCCGCAAGCTCGGATGCATAGGCCGCCAACTCGGCATTGATGGTGTGATAGTCCTGCACGGGATCGCGGTCCTCGTAGCCACCCGTGAGGTCCACAAGGTGCAGGATGAGCGCTGTGCGCTCTATGTGGCGCAGGAACTGGTGGCCAAGGCCGCGCCCCTCGCTCGCGCCTTCTATGAGGCCGGGTACGTCGGCCGCCACAAACGAACGCCCGTCTCGCGTGCGCACCACGCCCAAATTGGGCACGAGCGTGGTAAACGGGTAGTCTGCCACCTTGGGCCGCGCGGCCGAAATTCGCGAGATGAGCGAGCTCTTTCCCACCGACGGCATGCCCACGAGCGCCACGTCGGCCATGAGCTTCATCTCGAGCTCGATCCAGTGGTCTATGGCCGGCTCGCCCTTCTCGGCAAAGGCCGGTGCGCGACGCACGGAGGTCACAAAGTGAATGTTGCCACGTCCGCCCATGCCGCCGGGGGCCACCACCACGCGGTCGCCCGGCTGGGTGAGGTCGGCGATCTCGTACAGGGGTGTCTGCGTGGCGGGGTCCAGCTCGCGCACGACGGTGCCCAGCGGCACGCGCAGCACGAGGTCCTCGCCGTCGCGTCCGCGCTTTCGCGCGCCTTGGCCGTGCGTGCCTCGCTCGGCCTTAAAGTGATGCTTGTAGCGATAGTCGATGAGCGACGACAGCTGTGGGTCGGTCTGCAGTATTACGCTGCCTCCGTTGCCGCCATCACCACCGTCCGGACCGCCCTTTGGCACAAACGCCTCGCGCCTGAACGACATGCAGCCAGCGCCGCCGTCGCCACCGCGCACGTTTATGTGGGACATGTCTGTAAACAAAGACATAGGTGTTCCTCTCGTATGATAACGACTACCCAGTATAGCGTGTATTCCACAAGAGCGGTGCATCGTGGCTGTGCCAAGGGTGTCAAGGAAATGTCACCTTACACCGCCACATGCGGTTTGTGCATAACACCATGCGGGCTTTTCGTCTACAATACAAATACTAGTATAGCCACGGCGAAGGGAATTACGATGACAACAGCATTCGCCAGCCGCCGACAAGCGCTCCGCTTGCTGATGACGGTCGCACCTCTGCCCTTCGCTTTGCTGAGCGCAGGCTGCGGCGAGCAAGAACCCAACCAAAGCCAGGGCCAAGCCACCAGCAAGACGCTCGATACCACGCAGTTCCTGGTATCAGTTGAGGACGAACCCGACACGGTCGACTTTCAGTGCACCTCCATACACTACGACATTGCCATGAACGCCTTCAACCGCCTGGTGGACATGAAGGCAGACGAGGACGGCAACGTACAGGTGATTCCCTCGCTTGCAGAGTCGTGGGAGGAGTCCTCGGATGGCAGGACCTACACCTTCCATCTGCGCAAGGGCGTTACCTTTAGCAACGGCTCTCCGCTTACCTCGTCAGACGTGCTCTACACCTTTACCAGGCTCCTTACGCATCCCGACTCCTGCAACAAGGACATCGCAGAGAACATCGTTGGCGCCGCACGACTTGAGTCGGGCGAGACGGATACCCTCGAGGGCATCGAGGTGCTGAGCGACCTGGACTTCACCATAACGCTTGAGGAGCCCTTCGAGGCGTTCTTGGCCTGCCTGTCAATGCCAGGCGCGTCCATCATGGACGAGGAGACCACGCGCGACGCGAGCGATCAGTTTGGCAAGGACCCAGCCTGCACCATTGGCACCGGCTCGTTCGTCCTGCGCGATTGGAAGGCCGGCAAAGGCATGGTCCTTACCGCCAACGAGGACTGCTGGGAGGGTGCCCCCAACTGTGCGGGGCTGGACCTGCGCTTTCTCTCGGAGCCGACAGAGATCTGCGCGCTCTTTGAGAGCGGCGGGCTTGACGTGCTGGACTTAGACGACCTTGGCAGCTCGGCCGAGTACTTCTTGCACGGCGACGTCTACCAGGATCGCCTGTACGAGGTGCAGCGCATTGGCATCTGCTACGTCGCCCTCAACGAGTCCGTGGAGCCGCTAGACGACGTTCGCGTGCGAAAGGCGCTGCAGCTCGCATTGAATAGGGAATCTTTGTTGGACGTGGTGTATAGCGGTCGGGGTTCTGTGGAGAACGGCATCTTTCCCCACGGCCTGTACGGCTACAACCCAGACCTTCCAGAGATTCCCTACGACCCCGACAAAGCGCGGAAGCTACTAGAGGAGGCAGGCTACCAAGACGGCTTCGACCTCGTCTTTAGCGTAAAGTTGTCCTCCACCCAAAGCGAGATGTCTCTTGCGCAGAAGATCGTCTCCATGTGGAAGGACGTTGGCGTGCATGCATCGGTTGAGATCATAGACGAGGCTGACTTTATGAGCCAGCGCAAGAGCGGTGAGCTTGCCTGCTACACCGCCATGTGGACCGCGGACTTTGACGACCCCGACAACTTTGTGTACACCTTCTTTGGCAACCGCGAGAACACCACCTTTCGCAGCCTCTGCTATCCCAACGAGAACGTTATGGAGCGGGTGCGCAACGCGCGCGCAATCATGGACGCCGACGCACGCCTGCAAGAGTACCGCGACCTTGAGCGCAGAATCATCCAGGAGGACGCCGCGTGGATCCCGCTCTTCTCCAGAACGCGTACGTACGTGATGTCTGAGCGCATAGAGGGCATGCAACATTCGTGGAACGGCTCGGTAAAGAACAGGTATCGCGACATCACCGTAAAGTCCTAGGATTGGTACGGAGGAATCCACGTGCATTCGATTCGCTTCAGAATCACAGCCATCACCTTGGCGGCAATGCTTGCGGCCATAGTGTTTGTGTTTCTGGCGAGCTTCTCCATAACCTACTCGGAGAACGAGCGAAGTTCCGTGGAAAAGATGGCGCTCATTGCCCAGAGCACCCGCGAATCCTTGGAGAAGTACACGGAGGACATCGAGCAGTCCGTGGAGATGGCCGCCAACTTTGCAACCGAGTCGCTGGATGGCATGGTGCTGGTGGAGGATGGCATCGTTGGTTCTGGCGCCGCGCAAGGCGAACGCACGCCGCAGCAGACGGAACACCTCGATTCGTATCTGTCCGACTACAGCAAGCGGGTTCAGTCCTCGTTTGCCACCATCGCCAGCCACACGCAAGGCGTCATCACGTACTACTACTGCATAAGCCCCGAAGTAAGCACTACCGAGCACGGGTTCTTCTATTCCCGGGCTGGCAAGACGGGGTTTGCGGAGCGAGAATCACTGGACGCGCGTGAGCTCGACCCCAACGACACCGAGCACACCGTGTGGTACTACCTACCCATCCAGCGCGGCCGCCCGTCGTGGGTGGGACCCTACACCGCGCACTTTCTCAACGAGATGTGGATCAGCTCCTACGTGGTGCCCATATACAAGTCGGGCACTTTTATTGGCGTCTTGGGCATGGACATCTCCTTGGATACGTTTATCTCGCAGGTAAGCTCGATTCGTGTGTACGATACCGGCTTTGCATACCTGCTCGACGAGAAGGGGCAGGTGATATATCATCCCGAGCTGGAGTCTGGCACCCTGCTGGAGCTTCCCGTGGACCAGGCGATCCTTCAGCAAGAGAGCAGCGGCAATACGCTCATTCGCTACACGCGAAGCGGAGAAGAGCGCCAGATGTCGTTTACCACGCTCTCCAACGGCATGAAGCTTGCCGTCGTTGCGCCAACCAAGGAGGTCAACGCATCGTCGCTGCGACTCGTAAAGGTTATTCCGCCTATTGCCGCAGCCATCCTTGTAGTCTTTGCCGCCTTTATCCTGCTTTCCATGAGACTCATCACCCAGCCGCTCAAGCGCCTTACGGCCGCATCGCAGCGCCTGGCCACCGCCGACTACGACGTGGAGCTTAACTATGCGGGACGCGACGAGGTCGGCACACTCACCTCGGCGTTCCAGCGCATGCGCGACCAGCTGCAGGACTACATAGAAGACCTCAATCGCCAACTTCACATGGATGCCCTCACGGGTCTGCCAAACCAGCGCTACTTCTTTGACCTCGCAAAAGACGAGATCGCCCGTCTGCAGAGCGAGGGCAAACGGCCGGTGGTGCTCTACTTCAACCTGCGGGACATGAAGCACTTTAACCGCCAGTACGGATTCGACGAGGGAGACAAGCTCATCTGTGCGGTGGCAACCATTCTTTCCAAACACTTTGGCACGCTGAGGACGAGCCGGTTTGGACAAGACCACTTTGCCGTGGTGTCACACGAGGAGGGCTTGGAGTCCAGGCTCTATGCGGTGCTTCGTGATTGTCAGGATATCAACGGGGGCATGACGCTGCCTGTGAGTGTGGGCATTTATCCGCAAAGCCTGGGTGACGTGAGCGTGAGCGTGGCGTGCGACCGCGCCAAGTACGCATGCGACAGCCGCAAGGGCGTCTACGTCTCGGGTTTCCGCTACTTTGACGAGGGCATGCTGCGACAGGCCGAGCTCGCGCGCTATGCTATGAACCACCTCGACCAAGCGCTTAGCGAGCACTGGGTGCAGGTGTATTACCAACACATCGTTGATGCGACAAGCAGCATGGTATGCCATGAGGAGGCCCTCACGCGCTGGATCGATCCCGTACGCGGCTTTATGTCGCCGGGCGACTTCATCCCCGCCCTCGAGGACTCGGGGCTCATCTACAAGCTCGACCTCTTTGTGCTTGACCAGGTGCTCATAAAGATTCGCGCGCAGGAGCAGGCGGGCAGTGAGGTTGTTCCCCACTCGATCAATCTCTCGCGGTCCGACTTTGATTCCTGCGACATCGTGGAGGAGATCGTAAAGCGCGTGGATGCGGCGGGCGTGGATCGAGGTCTCATTGCCATCGAGATTACGGAAAGCATCATTGGCAGCAACTTTGACTTTATGAAGATACAGGTGGCACGCTTCCAGGAGCTGGGGTTCCCCGTTTGGATGGACGACTTTGGGAGCGGGTACTCCTCCCTCGACTGCCTGCAGAGCCTTGAGTTCGACCTCATCAAGTTTGACATGAGCTTCCTCCGCAAGCTCGACGAGGGTCCCAACGGCAAGATCATCCTCACAGACCTTGTTGGCATGGCGACCGAGCTTGGCGTGGACACCATCTGCGAGGGTGTGGAGTCCGCGGAGCAGGCTCGCTTCTTGCGCGATATTGGCTGCAAGAAGCTGCAGGGCTTCTACTTCTCCAAACCCATGCCTTGGCGCGGCTAGCGAATGCGTGGGCAGCAAAAGGGGGCACACCCCAAAGAGGCATGCCCCCCTTACCGCCCGCAATCGTTACGCCAGCAGGGCGAGCCATTCCACGATGGTGTCCTCTACGTCAAACTTGATCTCGTCGTAGTTGTGAATCTCGTGACGGTAGCCAGTCCAAAGCTTGGTAATCACGTCATGACCGGTTGCGGTGAGCCAGTTGGCGCACTGGTACACGCCCTCGCCAAAGCAGCCCACGGGATCCTGGTCGCCCGCAATCAGCAGGATCGGCAGCTCGGTGGGTACCTTCTGTGCCCACTCCTCGCCCTGGATAAAGGTCATCATGTCGATGAAGTCGCGCAGGCTTATGTTGTGCGTGGGATGCGTAAAGGCGTCAAACGGGTCCTCTGCGTGGTCCTTCTGCACGTAGGGGTCGTGGCAGATCCACTCGTTGCCCAGCGTTACGCCCTCCTCGCAGCGCGAGAACATCCATCCCAGGAGGTCGGCCACAAACGCCGGGTCAGATTCGTGGGCGGCACCGGCTTGCACAGCCGCATCTACCTTCTGGCGCACGGCCGACGCGTTGGCAAACACGCCCGTGGTGCCGCAGTAGATAACTCCTGCCAGCTCGCTGCCATACTTGGCCGAGAAGTCACGCGCAATCATGGAACCCATGGAGTGACCAAACATGAAGTACGGCAGACCGGGATACTTGCTCGTCACCACATCCTTAAAGAGCTTCTCGTCCTCCATCATGGTATGCGGACCGGCATCGCCCCAGTCGCCCCACGTATCGTTGAGGATTGCGGTTGCACCGTGGCCCACATGGTCGTTGGCGGCAACGATGTAGCCGGCATCCATAAGGGCGACGATGAGGTGGAAGTAGCGACGCGAGTGCTCGCCAAAGCCGTGCACGAGCTGCACGATGCCCTGCGGCTCGCAGGCAGGCACATAGATCCAGCCCACCACCTGGTCACGTCCGTTTGATGAGGCGAATTTCACTTCGTGCAGCATGGTTTTCCCTTTCTCCGAAGACCTACGTTGCCGCCATCATACCGCGACTTGTTGGCTACGCCCAAGCACCCGTGGGTCGATTCGCCACATGGTGCCAATTGTGACTTGTGTGCAAAAGCGGAGGTTTCCAACGCCAAATCGCACTGCTAACATCCGCTTTTGCACACTAAAGCTATTGCGTCAGAAGGCATAGCGTAGGGATGCCCAGACAACTACTCCCGGGCACCCACAAGTTGCCACAACCACCACGCGGGTTTGTCGTTATACTCAAATTGCCATGTCATTTAATCAAGACGAGCGAGAAAAGGAGGTACAGCATGGGCGTATTCAAGGAGGACTTTTTGTGGGGCGGCGCGTGCGCGGCAAACCAGTTCGAGGGCGCGTGGGACGTGGACGGCAAGGGCGACTCGGTGATCGACCACTGCACGGGAGGCGTGTTTAACCAGCAGAAGGCCATCACCATAGAGATCGACCCAAACAAGCTCTATCCCAGCCACATGGCCATCGATTTCTATCATCATTACAAGGAGGACATCGCCCTCTTTGCCCAGATGGGCTTCAACTGCTTCCGCACGTCCATCAACTGGACCCGCATCTATCCCACCGGCCTGGAGGACGAGCCGCTTGAGGCCGGCCTCAAGTTCTACGACGACGTGTTTGACGAGTGTGCCAAGTACGGCATCCAGCCGCTTATTACGCTGAGTCACTACGAGCTGCCCTACGAGCTGGTGCGCCGCTACAACGGCTGGGCCGGCCGCGAGTGCATTGCGCTCTACGAGAAGTTCTGCCACACCTGCTTCGAGCGCTACAAGGACAAGGTCAAGCTGTGGCTCACGTTCAACGAGATCAACTGCGCCACGGCCGAGATTGGCGCCATGTTTGGCACCTCCACGGTGCAGGGCTTCGAGGGCAACCGTGCCAACCTCTGCGTTGGCCCGCAGGTTCGCATGCAGGCGCTGCACCACCAGTTCGTGGCCTCGGCCCGCGTGGTGAAGTACGCCCACGAACACTACCCCGACTTCAAGATGGGCTGCATGACCGTCTACCTGCAGACGTACCCCGCCACCTGCGATCCAAAGGATCAGCTCGCCAACCAGCAAAACATGCGCAACCGCGTGTTCTACACCACCGACGTACAGGTGCGCGGGTACTACGGCTGCTGGTGCCGTCGCTTCTGGGAAGAGAACAACGTCAAGATTCAGTGGGAGCCAGGCGATGCCGAGGCGCTGCGCGAGGGCACGGTGGACTTCCTCTCGTTCTCTTACTACATGACCAACCTCATCGGCACGCATGACGACTTGGAGGGTATGGAGGGCAACATCGT
This sequence comes from Coriobacteriales bacterium, assembly GCA_030529665.1. GTDB lineage: Bacteria > Actinomycetota > Coriobacteriia > Coriobacteriales > Atopobiaceae > RUG440. The sequence goes on along the minus strand of JAUMWL010000022.1, from coordinate 5,106 downwards.
AGGCGGAGGCAAGAATCCGTACTTGCAGGCGAGCGCCTGGGGCTGGCAGATAGACCCCGACGGCCTGCGCTTTGCACTCAACGAGATGTACGACCGCTACCAGATCCCCGTCATGGTGGTGGAGAACGGCTTGGGTGCTCTGGACGAGGTTGTGGTGGAGGACGGCGAGCGCTGCGTGCACGACACGTACCGCATCGACTACCTGCGCAGTCACCTTACTGCCATGCGCGAGGCCGTGATCGACGGCGTGGACCTCATGGGCTACACCTGGTGGGGACCGATCGATCTTGTCTCCCACGGCACCGGCGAGATGCGCAAGCGCTATGGGTTCATATTCGTGGACAAGTACGACGACGGCACCGGCGACTACAGCCGCTTCAAGAAGGACAGCTTTGAGTACTACAAGAAGGTAATTGCTTCCAACGGCGAGGATTTGGCCTAACGAATATGGCGTTGTTCGTTTAACGGGGACGCATCCCAAGAGGTGCGCCCCTTTTTAAGACCACGCGCATTACTTCCACGGTCGAACGTTTTTCGTCCATCCTTGCTGCTTCCAGTGTTCCACGTCCCTGGGATTGAATCCTTTTCGTTGCATAAGGTGCATCATAAAGAACACGGCCCGCGTCTTTAGACCTGGCGTTACGTTTGTGCCACGGCTCACAATCCTCTTTGCCAGTGCCGTAGTTCTTTTGTCGATGGCCGCCTTTTTCTTTTGGCTCACACCTGCCCAGTTTACGGCGGCCACACCAACGCCATACTTGTAGACCTTAGCCGCGCCCCAAAAGAACAAGCTGTCGGCCATATCCTTGAGCGCAGACTTCATGCCGGCACCAGCGGCGGTACAGATGCAAACCCCTTGCTTGGAAAACATGCACCCTTCGGGGCTGTGCACCATCCAACGATAGCCAAAGTGGTCGAGGAATGCCTTCATTGCACCCGATGCATGGTATACATACACAGGACTAGCAAGGATTATTACATCAGCAGCGTCCATGGCCTCGGTTATTGGGGCCAGCTTTTGGTAATGCGGGCACTTCTTCTCGGTCTCGTTAAAGCATGTGTTACAGCCCAGACAGAACTCGCCAAAGTCACGTGGCAAAAAGAACTCCGTCGTTTGACCTCCGATCTTTTGAGCCAGTTCCTGAGCTATGTGATAGGTTGAACCCTTATGAGCCTGACCATGAATGATTACGACCCTCATGCAATGCCTCCATGCCCTAAATAACAATCCCGTTGCAGTGGTCTATCTCATGCTGAATAATCTGTGCCGTCCAACCGCTGAACTTCTGGGTACGTTCCTCAAACCGCTCGTTTTGATAACGCACGCGAATCTTTCGATATCGCGTGGCAGGCCGCATCCCATCGAGCGAGAGGCATCCTTCCTCGGCTTGGAACTCACCCGCACACTGTAAGATTTCGGGGTTGTACATAAGCAGCGGCTTTCCACCATCGGACACCACAATTATGCGCTTAAGCACGCCAATCATGTTTGCTGCCAATCCAACACAGCGCGTCTTGTTTGCCTCCAGCGTGTCCAGCAGGTCTTGGCCAACGGATGCGTCATCGGGCGACGCTGGTACGCTAGGCCGTGATAGCAAGACGCGCGAGCGCACAACGTTACGTTGCATATGCACCTCCATCTTGGAATGTCCTCGCAAACTCTAGCACACTACGGGGCAACACGAGCCCTCCCCTTTCTCCCTTCCCCATGCTACGAATTGCAATAATCTGCTTTCATCGATGTTGAATCGTGTATTCCATGCTTCATACGCCATAATGGAGAAACGACAATACTGGGCAGACTACGACGCAGGCGCTCCCAGCATCGTCTTGGTCTTATTAGCAGGTCTCTAACCCAAAGGCGAGAAACAATGCAATACATCATTAGGCAGGTTGAGCCCAAATACAATCGGGCAATAGAGGTGGTAATACGCAGCTGCCTAGTTGAGTTTGGCGCTAACCATGAGGGCACCGCATGGGCTGACCCCTACCTTGGTCGGTTTTCCGAAGTCTATGCCCATGCCAACTGTGCGTACTGGGTTGCCATCGACGAGACTGGAGAGGTCGTGGGTGGCGTAGGTGTGGGCCCTCTAGAAGGTGTCCCAGAAGTGTGCGAACTTCAAAAGATGTATTGTCTGCCCAAGGCACGAGGTACTGGAATCGCACAACGGTTGTTGAGCAATGCCTTGGACTTCGCCGCAAATCATTACGAGCGCATCTATCTGGAAACCCTCGACAACATGATTGCCGCACAGCGCTTCTATGAGAAGCACGGTTTCGAACGAATACACGAGCCCCTAGGCAATACTGGACACCATAGCTGCGACGTGCTTTACATTAGAGAGTTAAAAACTGAGAGCCCCAACCAACCCGTATCTAATAATTCTAGGACAGCGCGGAGTGCAGTTCCCTCTCGGTAAATCCAAAGCAAGCGATTGCGTCCTGCAGGGTGAGCTTCCCTTCATTCACCATTGCAGCAGCAACCATGAGGAACTTGTCTCGTTCTTCCTTGCGGCCTTCCTTGCGCTTTGTGACCCTTTATAAAGCCCTCCTCTATGGCGCCTTTGCTAAGGTTGCACATGCCGACCACCCTTTCGCTCAAATCCATTGATAACACTATACCGCAATGGCTCTTAAGGTATTGTCGCCCATAGAGGCACAGCGATGGGTGGCAACGCTCGGGGCAAGTTTATAACCACGCGTTGACGTCTACAGCACGTACTTCTCTATGTAACGGCCCATGCCGTCCTCCAGCACACCGTACTCGGTAATAGCATCCGCCACGGCTTTGCACTCGGCGCAGCCGTTGGCCATGCACACGCCCCAACCAGCAGCCTCAAGCATGGCGATGTCGTTGTCCATGTCGCCAAAGGCCATGATCTCGCCCACGGGAATGTGGTTGCGCTCTGCATAGCGCCGCAGGCCCACGCCCTTGTCCAGACCCGGCGTCATGAACTCCACCGTACCCGCAAAGGTTCGCACGGCACTCCAGTTGGGTGATGGATGCGCATTGACCACACCTAGGATGAGTTCGTCCATCTGGGGTGTTGGTTCGTATTGGATCTCGATCTTGCCGGTATCCTTCTTTGCCATCTCCGCAGGTGTGGAGTACTCCCAGAACGACTTGTTGCGAATGACGCTTTCCTCCAAGTGCTGGTCGCGCCGCTTAACCAGCACGTGGTCGTAGGCGTTCTCGTACACGATTACATTGCAGTCGAGCGGCCACATGAACTCAAGTATCTCCGCAATGTAGTCCTTCTTGAGCCTCATGATGTGCTCTATGCCCTCGTGGTCCTTGTCCCACAGGTCGCCGCCGTTCATGCCAATGGCGAGGTCGAACTCAAAGGAGAGGCCCCATTCGCGCGCCTTGTCAAGCGAACGGTGATCCAAGGGTCGACCCGACGCCGTGCCAAAGAGAATGCCGCGCTCGTGCAAGGCTTCCATGGCGGCCAGCGTGCGCGGAAGCGGCTTGTTGCCCTTAACGTTTATGGTACCGTCCACATCGGCAATGACCGCCGTTACTTTGTTGATCATGATTGTCTCCCCACGTTATCTCTGCCATGACGCCGTATATGAACATCCTAATACGTAATCAAAGGTGGCAAAGTCCGTACAATTTGTAAAACGGCAGGCGGTATAAAGCAAGACGTTTTGGCTGGGACCAACATCACATGCTGCATAGACGCCACACGACCTCGATCTTCGTTGTGGTTCGCAAAGAAGACAGGTGGCACGGCTGGAGGCGGGTCTAGCAGCGAGGAAGCGTGCTGTCTTTACGAGCTGTGTGGGCGAGAACCCCGGCGGTGTGGTGTGTTTTGGTGCGGGTGTGGTGGCTTGGGGGGATGGGTGGTGTCGTTTAGGGCAGTGTGGGTGGATTATCCACACCCGGCGCGAGCCAAGCCACACTGCTCGCAATCACAGCACACCCGACGCGAGGCAAGTCACACCACCCGTGGACCCGCTCAGTCCACGGCGGCTCGGTACTCGGCGGGCGTCATCCCGTAAGCCTCTTTGAACTTCCGGTAGAAGAAGCTCATGTTGGTATAGCCAACGGCACATGCGGCCTCATTTGCCGTGCAACCGGCAACGCGAATGAGGCTGGCGGCATGAGAGATTCTAAGCTCTTGGACGAGCTGGCTATACGTCTTGCCAATGCTTTTCTTCAGAATTCGTGAGATGTAGTTCGGGCTCACATAGAAGTGCTCCGCAACGCTTTCGAGCGTGCATTCGAGGTAGTTCTCTTGTATATATCCTATTATGGGTACGGCGGACACCCTGCGTCCGTAGGACTCACGTACCGTTCGGTCCACATCGCACTCAAACACATTCAAAAGATCCACCAGCAAAAGCTGCAGCAGTCCTGCCATCATGCGCCCCATGTTGGGAGAGGGATCGATGTACTCGCACATAAGCTCTTGGAAGAGCAGCTTTATGCGACGATTCCCTTCGGAGTGGAAGAGGACGTAACGCCGGTTGCCGGTTTGTTCGTCGAGCGCACCCATCAAAAACGCCGTAAGCCAATCCCCCGAAAGGCGCAAGGTGTCGAGGGAGCTTTCTAAGAAGTGCCTCTCCACACAAACGGAAATCAGGATGTCATCTTTGCCCAAGGGATAAACAAAGTGCGGGCAGTCCGAATCTAAAAACAGCACCTGGCCTTGTAATAACTCCAGCTCAGACCCATTAACACGCTGACGGCACGATCCCCTGTACACATAGGCCAGCTCAACGTAGTCATGCGCGTGCTCCGGAGCAGGTTCATAGCGCAGGGCCCTAAAGACAAAGAGCAGCTGGTCGTGGGTCATGGGCTTCCGCCCTCGCCCAATGCCGCTTCCACCGGTAAAGTCCAAAAAGATGTTTCTCTTGATCCGCAGATGCCCATCTTGGTCCACGATGCATTCGCGAGGAAAGAACCAGTCCGACCTTGTCCCGTCTTTGTATTCAAGCTCGATCTGGTTAAGCTCGCTCATGCTGCGCTCCAAGGTCTCTACGTCCACCTTGTCTCCAAACTGTGTTGAATCTGTCATAGGTCTTGCTAGGAAATGACGTTACCACAAACCATCAGCCGTCATAGTATTACTTTATGTCCGATGATGGGCAGACTGTGGC
>JAUMWL010000119.1 GCA_030529665.1 Coriobacteriales bacterium | reverse complement strand
GATGAGGTAGTAGATGCTCGTCAGCGTGTTGTGGATGAAGTGGGGCCTCATCTGCAGGACGGCGACGCGCGCTCGTTCTTGCGCGGCCTCTTCCTTCTGGTCCAAGTAGCGACGGACCAGGCCAATCGAAAGAAGAAGCTCTACGAGAATGACCTGAATGGACGGCGTTGCGAGGAAGCAAGCCAGGAACGTGATGCCCTGCACGGTCGTCACGTATTTCCAGTACCGGACAAGCGTTATCAGGCTGATTGCCTCAAGCGCGATCATCGAGGCGAAGGCCAGGGCAATCCGCAGCCCGAAATGGGGCTCTTGACCAGGTACTATGCGTGCTTCCCCGTTCAGCTTCGCCAGACACTCCGCAACGATTAGGATGACGGTCAGCACGCATTCGGTGCGCACGACCGCGTTCTTTAGGTAGTCTCTTCCGCTGCAATAGACGAAGTACGCGAACACGAGCAGGGAGGAGATTGGGGCTATCAATGACTCTGCGAGGCTCAGGGCAAGGACCGACGCATACGGCATGACGGCCTGCTCGGCGCCGTATCCCAAAAGGCCGACGGCTGCGCAGGTGATCGTCGATATCAGGATGGCGATGCACAAGCCTTTCGGCCATCGCTCGACGTCGCGGGCGATATAGAGCAACGCCAGACCAAACGCCCCAAACAGGAGCGCGGAGATATCCAGTGTTGCATAGAAATACTCTTCCGCTATCACAGAAGCCCTCGCACGGGGTGCCGCAGCTTGGGGACGAGCTTACGGACTTCTTCCACCTCCAACGGCTTGAGTATAAAGCCGCAGGCATCGGTGCTCCACGCGTCGAGGGAGTATTCCGGGTATGCGGTGATATAGACGATGTTGGCGTTCGGCCTCATACGTTGGAGCTCTTGGCACAGGTCGAGCCCATTGGTCCTACCCAGCTTGATGTCCAAAAGCGCCAACGCGACCAGATTGCTCTTAAAATAGCGCACGGCCTCTGCCGGGCTTGCAAGACCGACGACGTTTGCGCCCGGAAGCGCCTCCCGCAAAACGGGGAGGCCCCCTTCGAGGGCGATGGGGCTGTCGTCCACCAGCAAGACGTTTGGAACATCGTGGGACTCGTCCGCAGCCGCGAGCAGCAATGCCGCATCTGCGTTGAGCGCCCGAGCGATCTGGGAGATCATGGCGGCGTTGGGCAATCGGTGCCCGGTTTCCCAGTTCGCGATTGCCGAGCGGCTTACGTGCAGCCGGTTTGCCATCTGATGCTGGGAAAGGCCCTTTTCGGCCCTCAAACGATACAGAGTTTCTCCGAAGTGGTTTGCCATGGTTCCTTGCTACCCATCCCTTCGTGCGAATGGCCTCTATCGCCTCGAAGCAGAATGCAGTTTTGGTTAAGTAAATAGCCACTATACATGTACTCGCATTCGTCAAGGATGTTCGCGAGTAAACCCGTCACGAAACGAAACGTCTTTCTAAGATAGCCCGCCTTTCCTTCAGAGGAAAATGGTTAGAAGAGCGTCTCGGCTTTGCCAGGATCAGGTTCGTCGCCCGGTTTGCAAAGTCGATGAATAAGGCGGGCAAGACTGCGAAATAGGAGAAACACGAACGCATCAGACCGTGCGGAACTAACGGCGGCAGTTCAGATAGGGGATCAACCTGCGGGGAAGGAACCTGCGGGGGAAATACAGGGCCTGTTGGCCCAAGAAAGGGGATTTGAAAATGAACGAGAAAATCAGGAACGCGAAGAGTACGTTGAAGATTCTGGGCATCCTGAGCATCGTCTTGGGTGCCTTCGGAATCATCTTGGGCGTGATGTCGGTCGCAGGTGGCGGATTGCTCGCTGGAGGAATAGCCTCGGGAGAAGTGAGCTCAAGTGAAGTAGATGCTGCTACTACCGCAACAGGCCTGGTGCTGGTTGCAGGTATCGCACTTTTGGTCTCGGGAATCTTCTCCCTGCTTTTGGGCATCTTCTCGGTTCGCGCGTCGAACGACTTCAGCAAGATCGGGCCGGCTTACACCCTCGCGATCATCGATCTCATCCTTTCGGTTGTCGGCGTCATCGTAAACTTTGTCGGAACCATGAATGTCTCGTCGCTGCTCGATGGCGCCGTCGGAATCGTTTTCTCCGCTTGCATCTTCTGGGCTGCAAAGACCATCAGGGACAACGCGTAGAAGCGGAGCTGATTCAGCCCGCAATACCACCGCGGCCAGAGCGAATCACCACCTTGGGACAAAAAAACGCATAAACCCACATTCATGCGAAGGCCCCGTCGACGACGACGGGGCCTTCGCTGAAATCGAGAACGATTCCCCCGACAGAGCGGGCGTTGAGGCGGATGGGGTTTTAAAGCTCGCGACTACGCATCCCTACGACGACCGCAATCGTACCGCCTGACGCCAGCAGGAGCAGGGGTAACAGCGTCAGACTTACGGGATCTCCCGTGTTCGGGGTCCTGCTCGTCGAGTTCGTTCTTGTTTGGGCATTCTCTTCCGAACCGCTGGAGCCCGAGGTGCCCGAGCTGCTCTTGTCGCCCGTGCCTGAATCGTCAGGGCCGCCTGGGTTTCCCCCTTCGTTCTTCTTCCACTCTGCCGTGAACACGTGGTCGCTGTCCGCGAGGTACTTGTCCCCTGGCTGGTATTCCGAACCCCTCCAGCATACGAAGGTGTATCCGTCGCGTGTCGGGGCGTCGATGATGTCGAACCATGCCTCAAGGTCTTCCCTGTCGCTAGCTTCGAACGTCTTCGACCTTCGCCGACAGGGTGCTCGACCCAACGCCCAAGTTCGTCCGCAAGACGTTCGCGGCCGCCGAGGAGGCCGCCGAGTCGAACGGCGGGATAGGGTCCAGCGACCCGGCCCTGTTCGACCGCCGTGTCCACGACGCGGCGTGAAATGTGGCTCCGGTGTCTACTTCTGCGAACGCGGTTCTGGCTCCGGTGTCTGCCAATCCCAAGGGGAATCAAAAAAGTGTCTACGAAGCTTGACAAGTGCACCCTCGTAGCCACAAACGCAATGCTGCGATCCGATTACGCAAGATTCTTTAGTAATATACCACAAATCACTTTAGTAGAGTAAAGCAAAATACTATAATTCCAAGTATTACACTGAGCATTCAACGCAAGAGGGAGGGCATTCCATGAGATATCTGCCACGCATTGTGGACAAGGAGCTGGACCTGCGGCTGGAGTCGTTCGGCGCAACGCTCATCGTGGGACCCAAAGGCTGTGGAAAGACGACCACAGCACGGCAGCGGGCCGCGAGCATGGTGGAGTTCGAGGACGAGGACCGGCGGACGGGGTACTTGGCAGTGGCGAGCATACAGCCATCCCTGCTGCTCGAAGGTCCGAAGCCACGGCTCTTCGACGAATGGCAAGACGCCCCGAGCATATGGGGCGCCATACGGAAGTCCGTAGATGACTTGCAGCAGAACGGGCTCTACATCCTCACGGGTTCCACGTCGCAGAAGGCGCGGTTGTCCCACACGGGGACGCTCCGAATCTCCACTATGCAGATGGGGCCGATGAGCCTCTTCGAGAGCGGTGAGTCAAACGGCAGCGTTTCGCTCGCCGAGCTGTTTCAGGATCCCGCCTCGTTCGACGGATGCCACTCGGAGCTTACGATACCCGAGCTGATCTTTGCAATCTGTCGTGGAGGCTGGCCATTGGCGGTTAACAATCGGACCGAGCGATCCCAACTCGCCGTAGCACGGGACCTGTTCAGACAGACGTGCAGCGTCGATGTACGTAACGTGGACAGCTCTTGCACGAACACGGACTGGGCGACGGCAATCCTGCAGTCGTATGCCCGAAACATATGCACCACGGCGTCGACGAAGACCATACGAGCCGATGCCCAGGTTGCCACGGGCATGTCGGAGTCGTCGTTCTATCACTACAAATCCGCGCTGGAGGAGCTCTACATGGTGGAAAACCTCACAGCGTGGTGTCCCTCCATCCGGTCGAAAACCGCCATACGCTCCTCGAGCAAGCGCAACCTCGTGGACCCCTCCATAGCCGTCGCCGCTACGGGTCTCTCGCCAGCTTACTTCCGCGAGGACTTCAAGACACTCGGGTTCTTGTTCGAGTCGTTGTGCATACGCGATCTCAAGTCCTATTCCGTAGCGCTGGACGGCAGCATGTCCTACTATCGGGACCGATACGGACTGGAGGCGGACGGCGTTCTCCATCTCTCCGATGGACGCTATGCCCTCGTCGAGTTTAAGCTCGGCTCGCACGAAATCGATGACGCCGCAAAGCACCTCAACGAAATTGAACGTCTCGTGAAGAAACACAACGAGTCGGAGCAACAGGTGCCACTGCGCCTCCCCAACCTCAAAATGGTGGTCACGGGCACCGAATACGGCTACCGTCGCGACGACGGTGTACTCGTGGTCCCTATTGGCGCACTTCGGGACTAAGGCCTCGATGTAGTCGCAAGGAAGCAAAAGGCGTAACGTGGAGATTGCGTCTCACCGACTCACTCCCATACAATCACCAAAGACTGGCGATATGTTGGAGCTGCGACAGAAGGCATCATATGGGAGCTGTCACTAGTGTGCCCCGGCGATCGTGAACTTAAGAGTGTCGCTCTCTGGATTCGCGCGGGTGGGGATGCCTCCTCCCCGCCCGCGCGAGCAACGCGCTCGTGACGGAGCGTCGCTACCCAAGGTCCACCCCGTTGCTTGCGATGCAGCGGGCGTACCAGGCGAAGCTGTCCTTCTTGTGCCTCGCCATCGGGCCGTTGCCTTCGTTGTCGCACTCCACGTACACGTAGCCGTAGCGCTTCTTGTACTCGCCGGTGGAAAGCGACACGAGGTCGATGGCACCGAGCGCCGCGAACACGTTGACGTCCAAAGATGGCACCAAACGCATCACCCAGGCCAGTGGAGGAGAGGAAGGCTTGGTACAGCTCGATAGGCAACGTGTTGAGCAGGTTGAACACGGCACCCACGAGGATGACGGCCATGAGGCCCATAGAGCCTTGGCCGATGGCCTGTATCTACTTGTTCTGTGAGACCTTCGTCGAGAAGGGCACGAGCTTCTCGTTGAGGAAACGCATGAAGGCGTTGTCTTGTGTTTCGGGCATGGTCTTTCCTTTCCTGCCGTTGTGTGCACTTACTTGCTTGTATTTAGCGTACGGCCGGTAAAGGAAACGGCGTGTCCCATTGAGACTGCTCGTGTTTCAGATACTGAGACACTGAGATGCGGACGTAGACTTATGGCCCTTTGCTTCGGGTGGAGGTCCAGAACAGGCGTGCCTCTTGACCGATGAGGGCGAGGCCCCGCATGATGCACGACTTGCCGCAACGCCTCACGCCGGTGAGGACCTTTATGATGTCGGTGTCGTGGTAGAAGGGCCTGAGCTTCCTCAGGTACGACTCTCGCGGATAGACGGGTTCCCTGTGCTCCACTTCCACTCCTTTGGCCAGCTTAGGGGGATTCCAATGCAAATCTAACGCGAAATCCCCCTATCTTGAAAGCGTGCAGCAATATCCGCTCCCTCGTCCCTCTCTGTGGTCGCGCGCAGCGAGTGCGAAAGCTACATCCTTAAAGTGTCAACGGGGACGTAGGGAGTTGTTGCATGAATTGTCTTTAAGGACGCCCGGGAATCCCAAGTCTTCTTGAACTCTATGCGGGCCCATTCGACTACCTGTCCCGAGAGCAAGGTCTCGATACTTGTGGGGAGTGCCACGAGATCTCTTCTCTCCGCTGGTTCCAGTCTCACTATTCCATCCCGTGAGACTGGAAAACGAGACTAGAAACTGCTTGACGCGTACAGCGAAACAGGGTAACCCTGCCTGCGTATTCCTCATCTAGCTGTGGAGTATCCCTGTATTGTGAACGATAGTGCGGACGGTCGTTGAGAACGGCAAGGGCGTAGCGGATGCCATGGCCCTTCGAATCTCTGGCACTTCGCTAACAAAAAAGCTCCCCGTTCTGGGGAGCCTTGGTATTCGTGGTGCGCCGTGAGGGATTCGAACCCCCGACCTCATGATTCGTAGTCATGCGCTCTATCCAGCTGAGCTAACAGCGCGTGCGATTTATAAGTATGCCCGCAGGGCACCCGCCTGTCAAGCCGCGTACAATACCTTCACATATCGCCTTGAGCGATGGACCCGCGATGGACTCCTTCATAGGTCGGCAAGCGGCGCGAGCCAACACCACCTTCCGTGCGTATCTGTGCTGCAACCGTGAACGGCGGCGCTCCCAGGTGCAGTACCCCTTGGCGCGCGACCCTTGTCCACAATCCACGGGAAGCCCCAGACGAAGAGCGCGCATACTGGCCGATCGTGGAAGGTCAGGCAAAGGGGAGTATCCCCATCGCTTGCCGACACAAAAAACGTCCCCCAAGTCAGAGGGACGTCGTAAAATTCTGGCGGAGAGCTGGGGATTCGAACCCCAGATGGCATCACTGCCATACTCGCTTAGCAGGCGAGCACCTTCGGCCTCTCGGTCAGCTCTCCGTAACGCGTAGGCAAGTATAGCGCATTAGTCCAAAGATGGCTACGTAAAATTCCAAACTCCTAGGAGTTCTGGTTGTCATTCGTTCATTCGTTCACGGTTGAGTTCGCGGCTCGGCCAGTGACTGCGCTGATCGCTTGGGGTCTCCCGCGCTTTTTGGGTGGGGACAGCGTGACAAAGGCTGACGCGCCTGGGGGCTCCGACGTTCACGGTTGCCGAGCGGCTCGGCAAAACAGCAGGTCGCACAGTGGCAAAAAACTTGCGCCGGCCCGCAAAAGACCAGTTGACGGACCTCGGCCGGAGGGCGAATGTGTCACCGTGAACCGGGAATCCGCTTGTCCCAGTACACGGTTGCAGCGTAGGCGCGCGGATGGGGGAGGGAAGCAGGTGCTGGGTGCGTGACAGTCCCCATTTGACTCTCAAGAAAACCGGGATGTGATTTGCGACATTTCCGGGCCTGATTTGTCGCTTTCCGCACCACGAATTGCAGAATGGTGCGGACGTGCGCATGACAGGAAACGACCCACACAGCTCCAAAAGACAGCACGCAAGTCCGAGGGACACCCACACAGCTCGCAATCACAGCACGCATGTCAGGCGACGAGTTATGCGCGTTTGCGCGAAACCACAGCCAGACCGCAGACCGCAATTCATGCGCATGTCCTGTGGCAACTTCGCGAATACGAGCGCTAACCCACGTCGTGGTGTATTCTGCTAGGGTTAAGCATTTTACCCAAGGAGTAACTATGAAAGACAAGCTGCAAAAGCTCATTGAGGCGTACGAGGGGCTGGAAAAAAAGATGGTCGACCCCGCCGTGGTGAGCGATCCCAAGGAGTACGCGCGCATTGCCAAGGAGCACGCAAGCCAGGCGGAGCTAGTAGGCAAGGCACGTGAGTACCTTACTGCGCAGGAAGACATCGAGGTGGCAAAGGAAATGCTGCGCGATGAGACCGACCCAGACGAGAAGGCCATGCTCCAGGAGGACATAGCTGCCAACGAAGCAAAGCTGCCCGTCTTGGAGAACGAGATCAAGATCATGCTCATCCCGGGCGACCCCAACGACGAGAAGGACACCATCGTAGAGATTCGCGGTGCCGCCGGCGGCGACGAGGCAGCAATCTTTGCCGGCGACCTCTTCAAGATGTACGAGCGCTTTGCTGCGACCCATGGCTGGAAGATCGAGGTCTTCTCGTCGAGCCCAAGTGAGGCGGGTGGCTTCAAGACCATCGAGTTCAAGGTTTCGGGCAACAAGGTCTACTCGGTTATGAAGTACGAGAGCGGCGTGCATCGCGTGCAGCGCGTGCCAAAGACCGAGAGCCAGGGACGAATCCAGACCTCCACAGCCACCGTGGTCGTTCTTCCTGAGGCAGACGATATCGAGATCGACCTCCCCGCCGAGGACCTTCGCATAGACACGTACTGCTCCAGCGGTCCTGGCGGCCAGGGCGTAAACACCACCTACTCGGCGGTGCGCATCACCCACCTTCCCACCAACACCGTGGTGCAATCGCAAGACCAGCGCTCCCAGATCCAGAACCGCGAGGTGTGCATGCAGATGCTGCGTGCCCGTCTATACGAGATGGAGCTAGAGAAGCAGCAGGCCGAGCAAGGTGCCACGCGTCTCTCCCAAATCGGCCACGGCAACCGTTCCGAGAAGATTCGCACCTACAACCAGCCGCAGGACCGCGTGACCGACCATCGCATTGGCTTTAACGGCACCTACAACGGCGTGCTTCTGGGCGACACGCTGCAGGGCGTAATCGACGCCTTGGCAGCTGCCGAGCGCGCAGAGAAGCTCGCCGAGGCAGTGTGACGTTAATAAAAGAAACGGGCAAAACTTTTCCTTAGCACCGCAGAATCGCCCGCTAACGAAAGCGCATTTTCGTTAGCGGGCGTTTTTTAGAGCCTAAGGAAAAGAAATGGCGATTTTCTTTCGTTAGCGGTAGCAAGTGGCGGTTACGTTCCCACCTCCAAGATGCGCAGGTAACGCTCAAACGCATACCGTTTGCCGCGCCTAGTGTTTGGCGTTACGTCGACCAAGATACCAAGGTCGCAGAAACGGCGAATCAAGGTTCCAGCGGTGGGGGTTGTGATTTCAAGCGCCGTGGCTACGCTCGTGCGGGTAACTTGTGGAGTAATGAAGAGCTGGTCAAGAAGCCGCCGAGCGTTGACTGCCGTATGCGCATCCAAAGAATCGACGCGCGTTGCAAGCTCTTCTCGCAACGAGTCTATGCTGTGAGCGGACTCCGACGACTCGTTGGATATCTGAATGATCCCCTTAAGGAAGAACTTAATCCACTCCTCCCACTTTCCTTGGAGCCTAACGTCCATGAGCCTGTCGTAGTATTCCGAACGGTTGCGCTTAAAGTAATAGCTCAAATAGAGAAGCGGGCGGGACAAAATGTCTTGTTGGCAGAGCCAGAACGTAATAAGAAGCCTGCCCATTCGACCGTTGCCGTCCAAAAAGGGGTGTATGGTCTCAAACTGGGCATGAATAAGGGCGATCTTTACCAAGGGCGGCATTCCGTCGTCCGTGTGAAAGTAGAGCTCAAGGTCGCCCATGGCGGTAAGCATGTCGCTTACCGTTGGTGGGATATATGCGGCGTTGGATAACGTGCTACCAATGCCTCCAATCCAGTTTTGCGACGAGCGAAACTCGCCCGGAGTCAGGTTGCTCCCTCTGCCGGTAGCAAGAAGCTTTGCGTGAATCTCTCGTATGAGTCGCAAGCTCAGCGGAAAACCATCGTCTTTGAGCCTGTGAAGACCATAGTTTAGGGCATTGACGTAATTCGTTACCTCTCTCGCGTCGGATGTCTGCTTCTCCTCCCTCTCAAGCACCTCAATAAGCGATGCTTGGGTTCCCTCGATTTGCGAGCTAAGTAACGCTTCCTTCTTTACGTACATCGACACAAAGAGGTCTGGATTTGGGAGGGTGCGCGTGATTCCGTCTAGTCTTCCTAGCGCTAGGTCTGCTTGGGAGAGCAACCCAATGAGTTCCATG
>JAUMWL010000263.1 GCA_030529665.1 Coriobacteriales bacterium | reverse complement strand
CCTCAAGCTCGCCCACAAACGAAACCTGACCCTGCAGCGGGCGTGGATGCGGTATTCCCATTTGTGCGAGCTCGTTGGCAAGCAGATGCTCGAATCCCTTGGGGCAGGTGGCAAAGAACTCCATGGTGTGTGTATCCTCTCAAGCTCGCCCGGTCTTGTTGGGCGGGCCGTGCTGTGTGTAAACAAGTGTATCGCATCTTTGGACTGCGGTCGCCTCTGAGCTTGCCAGCTTGTTTGCGTGGCGCAGAGGGGTAGCGCGGCGCCGAGCGTGCTGTGTTGGGGAGCTGTGTGGGTGGGGCGGGGCCGGGGGGGGGGGGTGTGTGGGGCGGGGGGGGGGGGGATGGGGTATCACAGCACGCGTCCGTGATTCTCACCCACACAGCTCGCAATCACAGCACACCGCCGGGCTTCTCACCCACACAGCTTGCGATTACAGCACACCGCGCGGACAACAGGGCCTTCCCTCGGCGTCCTCCGGTGGCTCGCGCAAGCTTTGAGCGCAAGACCCGGATTCCAAGCCACCGATTGTGGGCAAACAGTGCTCAAACATATGGCAAAAAGGTGCTATTCGCACAAAACAAACCGTCCCCCTGTTTTCAGCAGCCGCCGACCATTGCCTTGTTATATCTGGAACGCACAGGGGATAGAATCATCCAAGGTATGGCAAATACACTAGTGTTTGGAGGGCTGCTCCTATGGACGCAAAGATTCAGGCCGTTATCGACGAGTGGCAAGAGAAGGTCACCATTCCCGACCTCAAGGAAGAGTTGGACGCGCTTATCGCCGCAGGCGACGAGGACAAGCTGTTTGACGCGTTCTATCGCAGCCTTGAGTTTGGTACCGCTGGCCTGCGCGGTACGTTGGGCGTTGGCACCAACCGCATGAACGAGTACGTTGTGGCCCAGGCCACCAAGGGCGTTGCCGACTACCTCAACGCTCACTACGAGAACCCCACGCTGGCACTTGCTCGTGACTCGCGCCTTAAGGGCGAGGAGTTCCAAAAGGTCGCCGCTGGCGTTCTGGCCGCCAATGGCATCAAGGTGTACGTGTATCCGCGCATCGAGCCCGTTCCCACGCTCTCCTTTGCGGTTCGTTACCTCGGCACCTCCGCCGGCATCGTGCTCACCGCTTCTCACAACCCCGCGCCGTATAACGGCTACAAGGTATACAACGACAACGGCGGCCAGATTGCCAACGAGGCAGCCGACGAGATTTCCGCCACTATCGCCAAGGTCAACCCGTTTGACGTTGAGGTCATGGACTTTGACGAGGCTCTGGAGAAGGGCCTTGTGGTGTGGACTCCCGACGAGGTTATCGACGCCTTTATCCAGAACGTGAAGAAGGTCTCCGTACCTGGCTTCAAGGCTGCCGACGGTTACAAGGTAGTGTACACCCCGCTCAACGGCACCGGCATGGAGTGCGTAACCAAGATTCTGGGCGAGATTGGTGTTACCGACGTCGCAGTGGTCGAGGAGCAGAGGAACCCGGACGGCAACTTCCCCACCTGCAAGTATCCCAACCCCGAGTTCCGCGAGGCCCTCGAGCTCGCCCTCAAGCTCGCCGACGAGGTCAAGCCCAACCTGCTGGTTGCCACCGACCCCGACGCCGACCGCATGGGCACCGCAATTCCGCATGACGGCGACTACGTGCTGATTTCCGGCAACGAGATGGGCGTTCTGCTTATGGACTGGCTGGCCCAGCAGGCCCAGAAGAACGGCGAGGACGTTGCCACCAAGGTTGGCGTTACCACCATCGTCTCGTCCTCCATGCCCGACGCACTGGCCAAGGACTGGGGCTTTGAGGTCCGTCGCGTCCTCACCGGCTTCAAGTTCATTGGCGACCAGATCGACCAGCTCAAGGACGCAGGCGAGGAAGATCGCTACCTGATGGGCTTCGAGGAGTCCTACGGCTACCTGGCCGGCACGCATGCCCGCGACAAGGACGCCATCGTTGCCACCATGCTGGCCGTCGAGATGGCCTCCGACTACGCTGCCCGCGGCATGGACCTCTATGAGGCCATGGAAGAGCTGTACAAGAAGTATGGCTACTATCTCAACGGCACCGTAAACGCGAGCTTCCCCGGCGCTTCTGGCGCGGAGAAGATGGCCAACATCATGCAGGGCCTGCGCGACAACCCGCCCACCGAGCTTGCTGGCTACAAGGTCGTAGGTGTTACCGACTACGGCAAGGGCGTCGAGATGCCGCGCGTGGGTGGCCTGCAGAAGGAAGCCGCTCAGGTTCTTCCCGCCACCAACGTTATCGAGTTCCGTCTTGAGGACGACAACAAGATCATCTTCCGCCCCTCCGGCACCGAGCCCAAGGTCAAGGCATACCTGTTCTCCAAGGGTGCCACCCGCGCCGAGTCCGAGGCTGTGCGCGACAAGCTCCAGGCCGCTGCCGAGGAAGTTCTGTCGTAACTCATAACTCATAGAGTAACGAAGTGGGGCCCTGCCAGTTGGCAGGGCCCCGTTTTT
>JAUMWL010000118.1:3779-9447 GCA_030529665.1 Coriobacteriales bacterium | reverse complement strand
TGGTGCCCCCAGCGGGAGTCGAACCCGCCTCTGCACCTTGAAAGGGTGCCGTCCTAGCCGATAGACGATGGGGACGCAACAACAAATACTAGCAGAGCGCGCAGTCAGGCGCAAGAGATGGAGACAAACTCTCGTTTTGGACTCAACGTGTTGCTGTTCAGACCCTGCGGCCAGAAGGGGAGTATCCCTTTGCGGTCGCCTGCGGCCGCAAAGGGATACTCCCCTTCTGGCCGCAAGCGTTGTGGCTCCGGGGTTCCAGCGCCTTTTCGTTCCCTATGGCCGACCGTGGCGTGGAAGTCTGTAACCCCGATTCAGATGTCTGTAGTTCCTTAAAGCTACGTTTTGATAATTGATTATCTGACCTGCGATTCTGTTGATAAACTGAAAATGCGGCTACAGACTTCCGCACGGCGCGTTGCCTCCATTGCCCGCTCGCCGCGCAAAAAAGCGGGCAGCTCGCGCGCGCTGCCCGCCAGAAGTCATTCAACTCCATGCCGCCTCTTGCGGCCTATGCTCCATACATTGGACTACTCTCGTCCTCTTAAAATGGTTCCTACGACGAATACTGGAACACCGACCTGCGCAACGCCTGTGGTGACGTTCTAGCTCCTGCGCGGTGACACCGGTTCTTCCGACTGTCGACTTCTATCTGACTTGGCGTTTCTCGTTTCGCCTTGGTAAGCCTGCTAACTGCTATGGCCTCATGCTAAGACGGGACTCGCGATGCCATCCGCGGGACGCTTGTTTATCGTTTCGCTGTTCACTGGCATCACCCCCTTGGCCAACCGCTTCTTATTTGTTGCGGTTCCTTCTCCTTGATTAGAACTATATCCGAAGGATTGTAAATGTACATTAATAACTGTACAACCTGCGGCGAGCGGTGTCATTTGACGTGCGAGTGGCAAGCAGATGCCAATATGGTGAGAATCACCTTTGCCGTGATTCGAAAATCGCAACGCGGTTACATTAGATTGTGCGTGCGCAGGGATGCTTGGTGCAGGGGAGGATGCGTGGACGACATATACGGAGGGCGCCGCCCCCAAATGGAGGCAATGCTCGATAGCTTGGTGGCCGAGATACGCGAATTGCGTGCAAACATGATTGCCCAGACCGGCTTTGATCCCATAGAGCATCTTCTTGCCCGCGTAAAGTCCGAGGAGAGCATGCGCGATAAATGCAGGCGCAAGGGTCTGCCCGAAACTCCGGAGTCAGCGCTGCAAAAGGTCTACGACGCTTTGGGCGTGCGCATTGTGTGCGGCTTCCTCAGCGACGTGTATGCCATCCGCGACTCCATTGCAAACAGCGCCAAGTTTGACGTTGTGGAGGAGCGCGATTACATTCGCCATGCGAAGCCCAACGGGTATCGCAGCTACCACATGATCATCCGCTCCCAAAGCGGTTATTACGCCGAGGTCCAGCTGCGAACCATCTCCATGGACACCTGGGCGTCGCTGGAGCATCATCTGCACTACAAGAAGAAGCACGGTGGCAACCAAAAGCTCATTGTGCAGGAGCTCAAGCGATGCGCGGACGAACTGGCATCCACTGACGTCTCCATGCAAACAATACGCGACATGATTATGAGCGAGGAGGAATAATGGCTGCCAAGCTTCTGCTTGCCGAGGACACGCGCGACCTCAATCGTGCGCTTGTTACCGTGCTCGAGCACGAGGGGTACGACGTCGTGCCAGCATATGATGGCGAGGAGGCCCTGCATTACGTGGAGCTCTCAAACTTTGACGGCGTTATCTTGGACATAATGATGCCCAAGGTAGACGGCTTGGAGGTCTTGTCGCGCATGCGCTCCGACGGCAACTACACGCCGGTGCTGCTGCTAACGGCGAAGGCCGAGGTGGACGATCGCGTGCTTGGCCTAGACGCCGGCGCCGACGACTACCTTACCAAGCCCTTTGCCATGAAGGAGCTGCTCGCGCGCGTGAGGTCCATCACCCGCAGACAACAGGAGTACAGCAATCAGCGACTGGTTTTTGGCGACATTACCCTAGACGCCCAGGAGTTTGAGCTCTCTGCCGGCAACGCCGTGCGGCTCTCGGTAAAGGAGTTCGAGCTCATGCAAACGCTCGTTATGAACGACGAGCGCGCGTTGTCGTGCGGTTACCTGTTGGGCCGCATCTGGAAGGGCGAGGACGACGCTCACGATGACACGGTGCGCCTGTATGTGTCTTATCTTAGGGGCAAGCTCAAATGGATTGGCTCGCGCGTAATTATTGCGGAGTCGGCTGACGGCTATAGGCTCAGGTTTGTTGAGGACAAGGCGTGAACGCCGCGGCCATCGCGGCCATGCGTCGCAAGTTTATTACCATTGCCATGGCCTCGTTTGCCATGGTCATCCTGTTTACCGGGGGCATGTCGGCCCTGGCAAACCAGCACTCGTTGCGGCTTCAGACCAGCCACGTGCTTGACCTCATAATTCAAAACGACGGCACGCTTCCCAATCCAAGCTCGCAGCCGCACAAGATGAGCGCAACCGACATCTTTGACGGCATCTTTACCGAGACGGCCTATGCTGCTCGCTACTTCTCGGTCCTGTACGACAAGCACGGCAAGGTGTCGCAGGTAAACGTGAGTCGCATTGCCACAGTGGACGAGCAAGAGGCCATACGGTATGCGGGCGCGGCGGTGGAGGCATATAGCAAGAGCCTTACCGTGTCGCTGTTGGATCTGGGCATTGCGGATACCTTCTACTATCGCGTGGCGCACCTGGATGGTGGAGAAACGCTGGCGGCGTTTTTGGACTGCTCTTTTCAGATGCAGGTAAATCGCGAGGTGGGATTCAACACGATCTTTATTTGCTTGTTTGGCCTTGCGGGGAGCTTCGTGCTGGTTTTGGTGCTGTCCAAGCGGGCCATTCGTCCCGAGATAGAGAACGCGCGCAAGCAGAAGCAGTTTATTACCAATGCAAGTCACGAGCTAAAGACGCCATTGTCGGTGATTCGCGCAAACACCGAGGTCATCGAGATGCTCCAAGGCGAGAGCGAGTGGACAAAGTCTACCATGGCTCAGGTGGATCGCATGGATGGTTTGGTGCAAAACCTGGTTATGATCGCGCGCTCGGCCGAGCATGAGGACCGCGGTGCCATGAGCGAGATAGACGTGAGCAAGGTGATTGTGGATACCGTGGGCCCGTATCGCGCCATGGCTCGTCAGGAGCAGAAGGAGCTGGTTTGCAACGTTGCGCCGGACGTGCTCATGGTGGCCGAGGCGAGCGCCATCCAGCAGCTGTGCACGCTGTTGGTGGACAACGCCATAAAGTACTGCGACCCAGAGGGAACGGTGGAGGTCGAGTTGTCGCAGCCCAAGCGCGGTAAGGTGACGCTTGTGGTAAAGAACAGCTTTGCGCAGGGCAAGAAGGCCGAGTTCAATCGGTACTTCGAGCGGTTTTATCGCGATGACGAGGCGCACAGCGATGCGGGGGGCTATGGCATTGGACTCTCGGTGGCCGAGAGCATCTGCACGCGCTACGGTGGCACCATTCGTGCCACATGGAAGGGCGGCATGGCCATCTTTACCTGCCAGTTGCGGAGTGCGTAGGGGCGTGGAGCAATGCGCCGCAAAAGTCCGGTGCTCGGCCATTGGGTACCTACCGCCTATAGGTACTTGAATGCAATATTGACAAGGATATAGAATACTAAAGCTATGAATAAGAATACTATGCATTCAGGCTAGAGGCACAAGTGGCGAAGGGTATGGAAGTGAAAGCAACGCACCAACGCGGAACGAATAACGACTTGGTCAAGCGCGAAGGCGAGCGGATAGTTTCTGAGGTGGCAAGAATGAGACGCGACCTAGGATACTCTCAGGCAAGGCTCGCCATGGCCGCTGGAATCAAGCAACCTGTTGTGGCCCGCATGGAGACGGGCGTCAACTCACCTCGACTCGACACCATCCTAAAGGTGTTGCTGCCCTTGGGAAAGACCCTCAAGATTGTTGATTTGCACTAAGACGTCCAAGGGGAAACGCTCCGTTCGAGCGATGGGGATGCTCCTCTCTGCTTGGGCATTGGGAGTATCCCCATCGCTCGTCCCTGTTTCCACCTGCAGACTCGTTATCCCAGGCGCTCGGCTACGGCGCGAATAAAGTCGTGCGTGTTTACGCGCGTGGGGTTCTCCATGCTGGTTATTGCGGCAAGGTCGCCAGTCATGATGCCTGCCTCAATGGTTGCGATGGTGGCCTGCTCAAGGCGATGGGCAAAGTCCACAAGCTCGGGCAGATCGTCCAGCTCGCCGCGCTTGGCAAGAGCGCCGGTCCAGGCAAAGATGGTCGCCACGGAGTTGGTGGAGGTCTCCTCGCCAGCCAAGTGCTTGTAGTAGTGGCGCTGCACGGTGCCGTGGGCGGCTTCGAACTCGTAGATGCCGGCGGGTGAGACGAGCACGGAGGTCATCATGGCCAGCGAGCCAAAGGCGGTGCTCACCATGTCGCTCATAACGTCGCCGTCGTAGTTCTTGCATGCCCAAATAAAGCCGCCCTCGCTGCGGATAACGCGCGCCACGGCGTCGTCGATAAGCGTGTAGAAGTACTCGATGCCCGCGGCCTCAAAGCGCTCGCGGTACTCGGCATCAAAGATTTGACCAAAGATGTCCTTAAAGCGATGGTCGTAGGTCTTGGAAATGGTGTCCTTGGTGGCGAACCAGAGGTCTTGGCGTGCGTCGAGTGCGTAGTTGAAGCACGCGCGCGCAAAGCTGGCAATGGAATCGTCCAGGTTGTGGATGCCTTGGGCAATCCCGGCGCCGGCAAAGTCGTGCACGGTCGCGCGGGTCTGGGCGCTGCCGTCGGCGGGCGTGTACACCAGCTCGACCTTGCCCGGACCGGGAACGCGCAGCTCAACGTTCTTGTATACGTCGCCATAGGCATGACGCGCGATGGTGATGGGCTTCTTCCACGTGCGCACATACGGCTCGATGCCCTTAACCACAATGGGGGCGCGGAACACGGTGCCGTCCAGGATGGCACGGATGGTGCCGTTGGGGCTCTTCCACATCTCGCTAAGACCGTACTCCTCCACGCGCGCGGCGTTGGGGGTGATGGTTGCGCACTTTACGGCCACGCCCAAGCGCTTGGTTGCCTCGGCGGAGTCAACCGTCACCTGGTCGCGGGTGCGCTCGCGCTCCTTTAGGCCAAGGTCGTAGTACTCGGTCTTAAGGTCAACGTATGGGGTAATGAGCTCGTCTTTTATCATCTGCCAGATGATGCGAGTCATTTCGTCGCCGTCCATCTCCACCAGTGGGGTGGTCATTGCAATCTTGGTCATGCTTTCCTCCTGGGTCGGGGCCTTTTTGTATTGTAGCGGTATTGCCTAGGAACATGTTGGGCAATGGGGGTCCAGACATAGGGACGATACCTTTTTCGGTGACATTCACGGGACGGCTGACGGCGCGGGTGGTGGACGACGGGAGTCGGGAGTCGAATTCTGGGCGCCGGGTGCATGATGGCCTCCCGTTTGCGTGTCGCGACAGCTGGCGCGCACGTTCGTGATGCGGTTTGCGACATTTCTGGGGCGGATTTGTTGCTGTTCGCATCACGAATTGCTGGCCGGTGCGGACGTGCGCCAGGAGGTGTGCTGTCGTTGCGTGCTGTGTGGCTCGCGCGCCCGGGCGCGGGGGGGATTGGCGAGGAGTGTGGGTGCCGTGCCCGGTGATGTGCTGTGTTT
>JAUMWL010000118.1:0-3769 GCA_030529665.1 Coriobacteriales bacterium | reverse complement strand
GGTGCGGACGTGCGCCTGGGGTGTGCTGTCTTTTCGACCAGTGTGGCCCGCGCGTCCGGAGGTGTGCTGTAATGGCGACCAGTGTGGCTCTCGTGCCAAGAGATGTGCTGTGTTTTTGAGCAGTGTGTCATATCCACTCACACAGCTCGAAAAGACAGCACGCATGGCGGGAAACGACCCACATAGCTCGCAAACACAGCACGCTCGGGGTGGCTCGACCCACACGGCTCCAAAAGACAGCACACATCGCTTCGTTCCACCCACACAGCTCGCGATTACAGCACGCGCGCACCACGATGGCCGTTTGGGGCCTGGCCCCAAACGGCCAAGCGCTACCATCCATTTGCCGGCCAGCCTGTAAAAACCACGCAGGGCGTCCCTGCGCAAACGCAGGATTGCGTGACGCTTGCGGAGACGGGCTCCACTATGGGAAAATCAAACTCAATAAAACACGTGCACACTGCTAGAATATGCAAATTCACTACCGGAAAAGAGGCATGCTGCCGGTTTCGTAGAAAGGCCAGCCGTGGCTATGGATCGTCAACTGCAAAAGCTCAGGCGCGACGAGCTGCTAGAGATTCTTCTGGAGGTCGAGCAGGAGAACGAGCAGCTTACAAAGCAGAACCTTGAGCTAAGGGACCAGCTTGCCAACAGAGAGATTTCCATCAATAGGGCGGGTTCGCTGGCAGATGCGTCGATTCAGCTCAGTGGTGTGTTGTTAGCGGCCCAGGACGCCGCTGACATGTATGTTCAAAACGTAAAGGCTCTTTGTGTGGAATATGCTCGCAAGATCGAAGGATTGTGTCGGGATAGAAGCGCCGAGACAAACGACAGGAATTTGGGTTCGCTTGTTAACGAGGTGACCCATATGTTTGACGAGTTCGCTATTGGCGCAATGCCAGCTACCGCCTCGTCAGTCAAGTCTAACGATGCGAGTGAATCATGACAAAAGAAATAAAAGAGTCGCGTCCACGCCCTTCTTCGGACGAAATCGCAAGCGAGCTTAAGGTACGTCGTCGTAATAAGCGCATCCTGAGCATCATTGGCAGCACCATAAGCGTGCTTCTTACCGTGGCGGCAATTGTGGTGCTCCTTGCCACGTTTGTGTTCCCCACGTTGCGAATATATGGCACGTCCATGACCCCCACGTTGCAAGAGGGCGAGGTTGTGGTGTCGGTAAAGGGCGCTGACTATCACACGGGCGATATCATCGCGTTTTATTACAACAACAAGATTTTGGTGAAGCGCGTAATTTGCGGGCCGGGCGACTGGTTTAACATGCAGAGCGATGGCACCGTGTACGTAAACAACGTAAAAATCGATGAGCCGTATGTGTCGGAGCCCGGTTTTGGCAGCTGTGATTTGGAGCTACCCTATCAGGTGCCCGATGGCGAGTACTTTGTGATGGGCGATCAGCGCATGAGTTCCATCGACTCGCGTATGGCGCAGGTGGGTAGCGTGGCCATGGAACGCATTGTTGGCCGCGTGCTCGTGCGCGTGTGGCCGCTTGATTCCATAAGCGTGGTGGAGTAGCGAACAAGTATTGCGCTACAGCGTGGCGACCTTTGCCTGGAAGTCCTCCGGCGTGAGGCCGGCCCGGCCAGCTGCGTCCGCGAGCGAGAGCACGCCGTCGCGCACGAGGTCTCGCAGCGTCCCGAGCACGCCCCTTTCCAGTCCCCGCTCCAGTCCCAGCCTCAGCCCGTCGTCCCTGGCCTCGGCCCTCATGTCCTCTATGGCCTTGCACATGTCCACCCTCTCCTCTCCCGGCGCGATTTCCAGCCGCGAGTCCGTCAGCAGGTTGATAAGTTGATTCAGAGGGGTCGTTCTGATGATTGGCCTGCCATACGGTCACTGTGCTTTGTCAAGAATAGTAAATGCCTTTGTGGCGTGTAACTTCCTGCTGAGAGTAGCCGCAAGGAGGTGTGCCGCCGGAAAACATTCAATACGATAGCGCCGTTTGCGCTGCTACCATGGGGCAAACGGCGCTAATCTGCTGCGGAAGTTGGGTGCCGCGCCGTCAAGTGATTCGGTCCACCTACAGTGCGGAGACCTTCGCCTGGAAGTCCTCCGGCGTGAGGCCTGCCCGGCCAGCTGCGTCCGCGAGCGAGAGCACGCCGTCGCGCACGAGGTCTCGCAGCGTCCCGAGCACGCCCCTTTCCAGTCCCCGCTCCAGTCCCAGCCTCAGCCCGTCGTCCCTGGCCTCGGCCCTCATGTCCTCTATGGCCTTGCACATGTCCACCCTCTCCTCTCCCGGCGCGATTTCCAGCTGCGAGTCCGTCAGCAGGTTGATAAGCCCCGCGCTCTCGGTGTCGACGCTGTGGAATCGGTCGTTGCCCAAGACGAACCTCTGGAGGTTGTCCTTGTCGTGGGCATACTTAATGTACCCCAAAACCAAGCCGAAGTCTGTCTTGAACTTGGCAAAGTCTTCGGCATCCATGGATGCGGGCGACACAAGGTTGATGCGATAGTCCGCCACAAAGGCGAGCAGTCGCTTATCGCATTTGCTCAACATTGCGTGAAGGTTCGTCGCCCCGTCCCACTCGTCGGATCCAAAATGCACGACAAGCGTCGCGACTGGCAGCAAACGATCGTTGGGCCTAAGGCCAGAGATGAAGCTCCTGGAATCCAGGTTGCCCTGTTTGCGGTTCTCGTGTTTGAGCCTATTTACCTGATCGGAGTACGCAAGCGCGTCATACAGCATGCAGCGGGCCGGCATGGCAAGGTTAACATCTGTCTGCCGCTCTATGCCCAGAAGTGCATAAGCCGCATGGCCATCTGCCATGGCCTTCCAAAGCTTGAGCCCATCGCGGTGACGCTCCACGAAACGGCTCTTTCCCTTTGTGGAGGTTGCCACTGCCGTATCGAGCGGCCTTAGGCTCGTTGCATCCACTACCTGCTCGCCATCATAGATGGCGTAGTTAAAGACGTCTGCAAAGCGATTCGGATTATCCACATACTTCTTTGTTGCCGCGTCTAGCGCACCCATTCTCTCACCGCACCTCGTTCGTGTTCATTTGATCTCTATAGGTGAGTATAGCAGAGCAAATGTACGTAAACAAACATATTTTCGCTAATTTGTTCGATACTTGTTCGGTTTTGGCAAGCTATGCCCAAAGGCGTGGCACAGCAAGCGCGTAATTCGTGCATTGCTGACGCCGACACTGACTTACCGACCACGGTCATATGCTGAGTACATAGAAATTGAAACAAACGCATGCGCTCTGGTTGGTGATTGTTGCTTTGGCAGCGGCACCTTGTGAGCAAAAAGAACTCGTGCGTAGGTTGCGAGACCCCGCCCAAAACGGGGCATCTGCCAGCGCTGCAAAGGCGGCTGACTCAATAGCCGGGCATATCCGCTGGTAAATTTGGTATTGCATGGAGGTTTTGCGGCGATTTTTTGTCGAAAAAACGATTGAAAAGAACCTGATAAAGATAGAGAATGGTACTCGTATGAAGCTGTTCTCAGCTGGCAAAAAAGAGCCGGGAGTCATCTCCCAAAGTGTTGGTACTTGTTGCCTCGTTGGGTGCAGTCCGAGCTTCGACGGAACGTCTTGAGCGTGAGGCGAGGAGGCGATTGGAGCCATGCATAGAGCCATCGAACCTCACGTGAGAGGCAAGCCAGCGCGTGGTGCACCTGTGCGTCGGCAAATTGGGATGGGGGGAGGCTAATTGATACTTTCCTCATCATTGCAGCAAACAATCAATACTAAAAGGAGATGAAACAAGTGAACCGAACTAAAAGGCTATTTGCAATCCTGATGGCAGCGAT
>JAUMWL010000117.1 GCA_030529665.1 Coriobacteriales bacterium | reverse complement strand
ACGAGGCCATGGAGTACGACTACGACTACGTGCGCGCGCTGGAGTACGGCATGCCGCCCGCTGGTGGCATTGGCTACGGCATCGACCGCATGATCATGCTCTTTTGCGACCAGCCTGCCATTCGCGACGTGCTTCTCTTCCCGCACCTGCGGCCCGAGAAGCGCGAGCAACCGTCGGCCGCACGGCGCGAGGGGGACGAGAAGACCGACGCGACCGTCGAGCCTGCCGCGGGCAACGACCCCGGCATCACGCGCGAGGCGGCGTACGAGCTTTTGTGCGCACACAACAAGGACGAGTTCCACGTGCGCCATGGCGAGACGCTTGAGGGCCTCATGCGCTACTACGCGCAGAAGTACGACCCGCAGAACGTGGAGTTCTGGGGCATCGTGGGACTTTTGCACGACCTTGACTGGGAGGAGTGGCCCGACCCCGCGCAGCACACGGTAAAGACCGCGGAGCTGCTGGCCGAGGCTGGGGTGAACCCCGCCGTTGCACGCGCGATCCAGACGCACAACTCCGACAACAACGACGAGCTGCCCAAGCCCGAGGCCAAGATGGAGTGCGTGCTGTGGGCTTGCGACGAGCTTTCTGGCCTCATTCAGGCAGCCATCCTCATGCGCCCGAGCAAGTCGGTGATGGACTTCAACGTTAAGTCGTTGCGCAAGAAGTACAAGGACAAGCGCTTTGCTGCCGGTTGCGATCGCGCCCAGATTGCCAAGGGCGCCGAGCTTAACGGCATGGAGCTTGGCGAGCTCTTTGCCAGCGTGATCGATGCCATGAAGGCAATCGCGCCGGATCGGGACACGTTCGGGAAAGAGTAGCGTTCGCGAGGGATAGCAAGCGATGTGTGTGCGGGCAAGGGGGACATACCTCAAAGAGGTGTGTCCCCCTTTCAAGCAAAAGGGATACTCCCCTTTGCTTGACCTCATCCCGCCACAAAACACAGATTACGTGGGAAATCTAGAGTACTATACTCATGATTACGTGATACTATGGCATTACCAAAGTCTTGGTTACGTGATAATACGAGGTCATATGTACAGAAGGTATGCGGAGGCAGTCTTTTGGCTTGGCGACTCGCATATTGCAAACATATGCCGAAAGGCGTCTGACCCCAGCGTTGGCTTTGGACTCAGCTCCATGGAGAATGATTTCAAGTGCTATCTTGCAGATACTGGACTGCTCGTTACAAGCGTGTTTTCCGACCGCGACGTAACCAAGAATCCCGTGTATGCCGCCATTCTTTCCGAGCAGCTGGGCATCAACGAGGGAATGCTCGCAGAGAACTACGTTGCCCAGCAACTCAAGGCGTCGGGAAGCAAGCTCTTCTACTATTCCAGTTATAGCAAAGGCGACTCGACGCAAACGATGGAAATCGACTTTCTCGTTGTGAGGGAGTTCGACAACGCCGCATTCAAGCCAAGGGTAAGCCCCATTGAGGTGAAGTCCACAAGTAGATACAGCACCAAGTCCCTGGACAAGTTCAAGGACAAGTTTCAAAAGCGCGTAGGTACCCAATACGTCCTACACCCAAGGCAGCTCAAGGTTGAGGGCGAGCGGGTCTATCTGCCCCTTTATATGGCTCACTTGGTCTAACAGCCGCGAACGATGCTTTTAGTGGCTGGTGGGGCAGGGAGCAGGTCGCTTGTCCTCGATGATCGCCTGGCTGAAGTCCAGGCCGGTGAGGTCGATGCCGAAGAGGGGTTCGATGATGCCGGTGACCTCGCGCGACGTCTGCCATTGGTCTTGTCGCGCGCGGAACACCCTTTCCGGGAAACGGTGTGCCAGGCCACTCCGAGCGTGCCGTCTTTGCGAGCTGTGTGGGTGTCCCTTGGTCTTGCGTGCTGACTTTTAGAGCTGTGTGGGTCGTTTCCAGCTTTGTGTGCTGTAATCGTGAGCTGTGTGGGTTGGCCTGTCACGAGCGTGCTGTAATGGCGAGCAATGTGGGTGGATGAGCCACACAGCTCGCAAAGACAGCACGCCTCCGAGCTCGCGAGCCACACAGCTCGCAAAGGCAGCACGCCTCCAGTCGCACGCCCACACCCACCCGCGATTTGTGATGCGGAAAGCGACAATTTCGGCCCAGAAATGTCGTAAACCACATCCCGATTGTCGTGACCGCCAATGGGGCCATCAAATGGGGTCATCCGGCACCCGGCGCTCCTCTCCCGTGCCGCTAGCCGACCAGCGTATGGCAGCCGTGGGCCGTGGGAGGGATGCGCGCGGCGCACAAAACATCTTGTGCGCTTGCCAAGCTGCTGGTATATTCCGTGCAAGCTTTGGGTAAAACAAATCCATTCGACTCACAACAAGGATTAGGCTGTCGCTTCGCAGCCAAGGGGAAGAGAGACCCATATGTTTGAGAAGTTCACCGATAAGGCGCGCAGAGTCATGAGCATCGCGCAAGACGAGGCACGTAACCTCGGCAGGATGTTTGTGGGCACCGAGCACCTGCTCCTCGCGCTTATCAAAGAGGGCGAAGGCGTTGCCGCACAAGCGCTCGCAAAGCTCGACGTAACCTACGACGAGACCATCGAGACCGTTCGCGGCCTCTCCAAAGACGACGGGGAGCCCACGCCGGGGGGTCACATACCCTTTACGCCCCGTGCCAAGCGCGTCCTGGAAAACTCGTATCGCGAGATGATGAACCACGGCCAGACCTACATTGCCACCGAGCACCTGCTCTTGGGCATCGTGAGTGAGGGCAACGGCCGCGCCATGGAGGCGCTGGGCCGTATGGGCGTCTCGGGCGACGCCGTGCGCAACGCCGTGGACGAGCTTATATCCACAAGCCAAGAGGGCAAGGGCAACCGCCAGGCCGCAGGCGTCGGGGACGTGCGCAGCGCCGGACCGCTGCCCTTTATGGGCGGTCAGCAGAACGCCCAAGACGACGGCTCTCTGCTCGAGCGCTTTGGTCGCAACCTCACCAAGCTCGCCGCCGAGGGACGTCTTGATCCCGTGATCGGTCGCGACCGCGAGGTTGAGCGCGTCATGCAGGTTATGGCGCGCCGCCAAAAGAACAACCCGCTCATCCTGGGCGACCCGGGCGTGGGCAAGACTGCCATCGTGGAGGGCTTGGCCCAGCTCATCGCGGGTGGCAACGTGCCCGACATCCTGCGCGACAAGCAAATCTGGACGCTCGACGTGGCGTCGCTGGTGGCGGGGTCCAAGTATCGCGGCGAGTTTGAGGAGCGCCTAAAGAAGGTCGTGGCCGAGGTCATGGAGTCCAGCAACGCCATCCTGTTCATCGACGAGATGCACACCATCATTGGCGCGGGCTCGGCCGAGGGCTCCATCGACGCGGCCAGCATCCTCAAGCCGCCCCTCTCTCGCGGAGAGATTCAGGTAATTGGTGCCACCACGGCCGACGAGTACCGCAAGCACATAGAGAAGGACTCCGCGTTGGAGCGTCGCTTCCAGCCGGTTAACATTGGCGAGCCCAGCCCCGAGGACACGCTGCAGATCCTCAAAGGCCTGCAGGACCGTTACGAGGAGCACCATCACGTGCGCTATACCGACGATGCCCTCGTTGCGGCCGTAACGCTCTCCAACCGCTACGTGCAGGATCGCTTCCTGCCTGACAAGGCCATAGACCTCTTGGACGAGGCCGGTGCGCGCACGCGCGTGCACAAGATGGCGCTGCCGCCCGAGCTTGCCGCCGTGGACGAGGAGCTGGCGCGGGTAAAGCAGGCAAAGGCCCAGGCCGCACAAGCCCAGGAGTTTGAGGAGGCTGCCCGCCTTCGCGACCAGGAGCGCGAGCTCACCACAAAGAAGGCCGAGCTCGAGAAGACCTGGCGCGAGGCCATGGACGCCAACGTGGTCGTCGTCACCGAGTCCGACATAGCCGACGTGGTGTCGTCCATCTCCGGCGTGCCGGTGAGCAACCTTACCGAGGGCGAGGCCAGCAAGCTGCTGCGTTGCGAGCAGGTGCTGCACCAGCGCGTGGTGGGCCAGGACGAGGCGGTCAACGCGGTGAGCCGCGCCATCCGTCGCAGCCGCTCTCCGCTCAAGGACCCCCGCCGTCCCGGCGGCTCGTTCATCTTCCTCGGCCCCTCGGGCGTGGGCAAGACCGAGCTCGCCAAGGCACTCGCAGAGTTCCTGTTTGGCAGCGAGGACGCCCTCATAAGTTACGACATGAGCGAGTTTATGGAGAAGCACGCCGTGAGCAAGCTCGTAGGCGCGCCTCCGGGATACGTGGGCTACGACGAGGGCGGCGAGCTTACCAAGGCCGTGCGTCGCCGTCCCTACTCGGTGGTCCTCTTTGACGAAATCGAGAAGGCCCACCCCGACGTCTTCAATATCCTTCTGCAAATCCTGGACGAGGGCAGGCTCACGGACGGTCAGGGCCGCCACGTGGACTTTAGCAACACCGTGGTGATCATGACCTCCAACATCGGCGCGCGCGACATTGCGCAAACCACCACCATGGGCTTTGGCGGCACGGGCGGCGGCCTCTCAAACAAAGAGATCAACTCCCGCGTTATGAGCGAGCTAAAGAAGCTCTTCCGTCCCGAGTTCCTCAACCGCGTGGACGAGGTCGTGGTGTTCAAGTCGCTCACCAGCGAGCAGCTTCGCGGCATCGTGGACCTCATGGTCATGGATCTTCGTCGGCGTCTGTACGGGCAGGGCATGTCCATCGAGCTCACCGACGCCGCACGTGACCTCGTGGCGCGCAAGGGTACCGACAAGATCTACGGCGCCCGTCCGCTGCGTCGCGCAATACAGACGCTCATAGAGGACCCGCTGGCCGAGCAGATGCTCATGGGCAGCTGGCAGTCCGGCGACATCATCTACGTGGACATTACCGAGGACGGCGAGTCGCTCTCGTTCACCAAGGGCGCGGGAGAGATCATGGCGCCCGAGCAGCGCGTTCACATGGATGTGGCGCCCGCGCGCAACCAGTGGTCGGCACCGCGCGTCATTGCGCCCGACAGCACAGCCGCAGAATAGGCAGACAAGCGGGGGTTGTTCTTTGCGGAGGACCCAGCAGAGGACAACCCCCAAAGGCCAAAATAAAGCACTCCAAGCGCAAAATCTCGCGTATACTGAATATCGGCTAATTCCCATAACGAGAGAGGCGACACATCAATGCAGGCCAAACGTAACAAAACCGACCTCCAAGAGCGCATTGATTCTGCCATCCGCATGACCGCACCCGGTACGGCGCTCCGTCATGCGTTGGATATGATAATTGCCGGGCACATGGGTGCTCTTATTTGCGTGGGTGACGAGAAAAAGGTACTCGACTCGGGCAACGACGGCTTTCCGCTCAACATCTCCTTTACCGCCAACCGTCTCTTTGAGCTCTGCAAGATGGATGGCGCCATCGTGGTGGACCGCGGCCTTACACAGATCTTGCGCGCAAACTATCACCTCAATCCCGACCCCGGTCTTCCCACCACCGAAACCGGCATGCGCCACCGCACGGCAGCTCGCATGAGCCTGCTCACCAAGGCAACCGTCATCTCGGTGTCCGAGCGTCGCCAGGCAATAAACGTGTTTGTGGACGGCCACCGCTACCAGCTAAAGACGGTCACGGAGCTTATGAGCTCGGTCAACCAGCTCGTAATGGCCATGCAGTCCACGCGCGAGGCGCTCGACCGCCGCTTGGTGCGCCTCACGTCGCTTGAGCTCAACAACCAGGTCACTCTGGCCGACCTCACCGAGACGTTCTATTTGTTTGAGGTCCTCACCACCGCCGGCGAGGAGCTGGATCGAATTATCATGCAGCTGGGAACCGAGGGCCGCACGGTGCAGATGCAGCACGAGGAGTTCTTGGGCGACCTCGACGACGAGTACACCCTCATGATTCGCGACTATGCGGCCGACAGCTCGGAGGAGAACGCGGATGCGATTCGTCGCGCGCTTGACGACACGGCCAACTCGCAGGTGCACAAGGCGTCAAACATCGCACGGCTGCTGGGCTATACCGATCGTCGCGAAGACTCCGTCATGACGCCTCTGGGCTTGCGCACGCTTTCCAACGTATCGGTCGTTCGCGAGGGAATCGCCGAGCAGATCGTGGACGAGTACGGGTCCTTGCAAGACATCATCGACGTAATTAGCGACAGTCCCGAGCGGCTGGAGAAGGCCGGCGTGCGCAACCCCTCCATCTTGGCCGACACGCTGTGGCGCATGAGAGGAACCCGCCTGTGAGCAACTTGAGTGCCTGCGCGTGTTCGTGTGCGCAACGTGAGGGAGCTAGTGCGCTGCGGTCCGACACCTGTGCCGTTATTGTTGCCGGAGGGTCGGGGGAGCGCTTTGGCGACCCACGAGGAAAGCAGTTTGTTGAGCTTGCCGGTTTGCCGCTGGTGGCGTGGTCCATACTTGCGTTTGACCGTGCCCCGAGCGTGGGCTACATAGTCGTGGTGTGTCCGCGGGATCGCATGGACCAGATGCGAAGCGACGTGCTTGCGCAGCTTGAGCTCAAGCACGAGGTGGCGCTGACCTCGGGTGGTGCCACGCGACAGGAGTCGGTCTTCAAAGGCCTTTTGGCGGTGCCGGGAGAGTATTCCTTGGTAGCCATACACGACGGTGCGCGTCCGTTGGTGGAGGTTGACGCCATCGAGAGATGTCTTTTGGCGGTGCGGGGCAATAAGGATGTGGACGGGGCCATTTGCGCCTCGCGCGAGACGGACACCCTAAAGGTGGTGGACGCGCAGGGACACATAGTTGCAACGCCTGATCGGTCGCAGTATTGGTGCGCGCAAACGCCGCAGTCGTTCGCCCGGCAAAAGATCTTGTCGGCACACGAGCGTGCCCTCTTTGAGGAGTATGTGGGAATTGACGACGCGAGTCTGGTTGAGCATATGGGTGGAACCGTATGCGTGGTGGAGTCGTCGCGCGATAACATAAAGATTACCGTGCCCGAGGACCTTGCCATTGCCGAGGCCACGTTTCGCTCTCGCATGGGCATTGCATAACTGTCAAAAGGAGGGGTGTGCCATGTTGCGCATTGGACACGGGTTTGACGTTCATCAGTTTGCCGAAGGCCGACGCTGCATCTTGGGCGGGGTGGACGTGCCAAGCGAACGTGGGCTTTTGGGCCACTCCGATGCCGATGTGCTTGCCCACGCCTTGGCAGACGCCATCCTAGGCGCCGCGCGACTGGGCGACATTGGCAAGCTCTTCCCCGATACCGATCCTGCATATAAGGATGCCGACTCCATGGTGCTTTTGTCGCACGTGGCTGCGCTCGTGCGTGACAAGGGCTTTACGATTCTGGATGCAGACTGCACCATAGCCGCACAGGCTCCCAAGTTGGCGCCGTATCGCGAGCAGATGCGGGCCAACCTTGCCGCGGCGCTTGGCGTGGACGTGGAGCAGGTAGGCGTAAAGGCCACCACCACCGAGCATCTGGGCTTCGTTGGTCGCGAGGAGGGCATTGCCGCTTGGGCCGTTGCGTTGCTCACAAGGCCGACGTAGTCCAAGATTCCATAGTCACGCAATCCATGTGATAAGATGCGTCTATATGGTTCAGACGTTTAGAAAGGATTCAGGTATGAGAAATCCAAGGATTGCGAAGGTGTCCGTTGCGCTAAGTTGTGCGTTTGCACTTTTGCTGGTGCTAAACGGAGTGCCTGCCACTGCCCGTGCAGACGAGGCGTTGGAGCTCGTCTCACAAGACGGCATTGAGCTGGTTGCCAACTCGGATGCCGAGGAAGTCTTGCCTCAGGCAGAGGGCGACGCCAACCAGCAGGCCGTGCTCAATGATGAGGACGATATTGCGGTGGAGACGCAGAGCTCAGCCACGAACACAGTGTTCTATTATGCGCAAGAGATGCGTTTGGGCTCCACGATTGAGCGCGAGTTTGACTACGACATCGACAGCAAGTGGGAAGCCTATTACTACAAGTTCAAGACTTCCAGCCGTCGTGCCCGCTATCAGGTGAGTCTCGACTCGCTCAGCGGTCGCAAGATGTACTTTGAGGTGCGCACGGCAAACAACGACGAATGGCGCGGCAGTGGCGGATCATATGCCAGCAATTACTGCTATACCTCGGCACGTGGCTACTGCTACAAGGACGATGCCGACTACAATGCATGGTATTACATAAAAGTGACTCACTACGAAGCCAACCGCTACGACAGGTTCCGCCTTACCGTTACCGAGTTGCCAGACATTGCCGCCTTTACGATTTCCAACATTAAAAACAAGGCATACACCGGCAAGGAGATTACCCAGAATCCCGTGGTAAAGTACGGCAGTACCACGCTGGTAAAGGGCCGTGACTACACGCTTTCGTACAGCAACAACACGTACGTGGGCGAGGCGACCGTTATTATTACGGGTACGGGTACGTATGCTGGTACCGTAAGAAAGGCCTTTAAGATCGTCAAGGCAAAGAACCCCATCAAGGCCAAGGCAAAGAAGGCGACCATTAAGGTAAAGCGCTCCAAGATTCGTAGCTCGTACTACAGCTACACCATCGAAAACAATAACATTAAGGTATCTAGCGCAAAGGGAAGCGTGAGCTACAAGAACGTATCAAAGCAAAAGGCAGCAAAGAAGTTTGAAGTCAACAGTTACTCGGGTAAGGTTACCGTTCCCAACACCACCAAGAAGGGGACCTACACCATGCGGATTCGCGTTACGGCCGAGGGCGAGTACGGATACAAGCAGGGGTCGAAGACCGTGACCTACAAGATCGTGGTTAAGTAGCGGCGGATTGCCCATTGGGGTTTGCGCGTTAAAGCGGAGGTTAGGGGGCCGTTTCTGTTCCCTAACCTCCGCTTTTGCACGTACCCGCACAATGGCATGACCATAGAGGAATTGTCCTTCTGCAACACGAGTGGCGCAGATGCGCTATCATACACTGCGAAACCGACGGATTGGAGTCCGCATGCTCGTTTATAACAGCCAGACACATCGCAAGCAGGAGCTCGAGCCCATCGAGCCGGGCAAAATTCGCATGTACGTGTGCGGGCCCACGGTGTACGACCAGATTCACATTGGCAATGCCCGAACGTTTTTGAGCTTCGACGTGATTCGCCGCTACCTCATGTTTAAGGGCTACGAGGTCACGTTTGCACAGAACCTCACCGACGTGGACGACAAGATCATCAATCGTGCCAACGAGCAGGGCCGCACGGCCGCCAAGGTTGCGGAAGAGTTTAGCAACAAGTTCATAGAGCAGATGCACCGCTTTGGCATCCTGGATCCCGACATCCGCCCGCGCGCCACGCGCGAGATCGAGGCCATGCAAGAAATGATTCAGCTGCTCATTGAGCAGGGCAATGCGTATGCCGTGCCCAGCGGCGACGTGTACTTTAGCGTCCGCAGCGACCATGCGTACGGCGTGTTGAGTGGCCGCGAGCTGGACCAGCTGCGTGCCGGTGAGCGCGTGGAGGTCAACGACGAGAAGCGCGACCCCTTTGACTTTGCCCTGTGGAAGGCTGCCAAGCCGGGCGAGCCCAGTTGGCCTAGCCCATGGGGAGACGGTCGACCTGGTTGGCACACCGAGTGCTGCGCCATGATCCACCGCTACCTGGGCACGCCCATCGACA
>JAUMWL010000021.1 GCA_030529665.1 Coriobacteriales bacterium | reverse complement strand
ATAGCGCACGCCCTGTGTGGCGTGCGCATCAGGTTTGTATGCGTTACAGCTTCAGGCGCAGCTAGTCTATGGAGAATAACTCCACGAACTCGTGCGGGTCGTAGCAGGGGATTCGATTCTCCTCGAAGTCGGCCTTGTTCCGCGTGACGATGCAGTTAACACCGTTGGATTCAGCTACCGTGTACTGTACGGCGTCCTCAAAGTCCTTCCAATCCCTTGCAAACGCCATATCAATGTCTCTTTCAGTAACCGGTAATATGCTTATCCTCCGGCGAAAGCTCTCGTACTTTCGCCTCACCAGCTCTCGGTCTTTAACGGCACGACGAAGAACGTACGGGATACAAGTGATTGCCGATGGCAATGTGAGCTTGATGTCCTTCCGTCGTGAGGCTAGGTCAAAGACTCTCTCCGCCTCCTCGGTGAAGCCTTTGTTCGCGCCAAGGTAGTCAAGGACGACGTTCGTATCAAGAAGTACTCTCATATGCCAAGCCTTTCCTTGCGTACTTCATCGGCGTCTAATGGTCTGCCAGCGATGCCTTTGAGGCTCTTGAACTCGAATTCGTCGGCCTCCTCCTCGGAAATAGGCGCAATCGTGACCTTGAACTTCGTGTCCGGCAGCCTGTCGACATCAAAAAGGCCCCTTAGCCCTTCTCTATTAGCTATGGTCACACTCGTCACCTTGATCACCCCTGTAGGTCGATCATCACACCTTTATGCAATCAAAAGTATTATACCGCGAACGTAGGGTGATAGCATGACAAGCAGCGTAACGCTAGGACGTACGCACGAACCTCGTGTTGCGGGGCAGTTCCGTGCAGTAAGGGATAAGGGCGGCTCCCCTCGCATAGGACGAGGTTGCGTTTGCTGGGATTGGGACCAGTGACAGTCGTTTTGCTGGAATTTGAACCTGTGGCGCTGCTGTAGTGCCACAGCACGCAAAGCCAGCAAACACCGCGCCACCGCGCGTAATCCCGGAAAACGTGCTCCCACCACTTGCTGGGAGGAAATATCCCTCATTCAGCTCCCGCCGCACACCGCGCGGTTTTATGCGTACGTCCTGGTGTAACACCCGCCACCTAATGGGCCGTGGAGCTCACTTTCGAGTGAGAACGGAGGGCCAAGCATAGGGGAGTACCCCCATCGCCCGCCCCGGTACACCTACACGGCAGTCTTGCCAATCATGAGGTTCAGGATCTCCACGTCGGTGGAGCGCATGCCCACGCGGCCCACGTAGCCCATGGAGCGAATGGTGCGCTCGGCGCTCTCTCCCACCAGTCCCTCGCCGGAGTGGAGGTTGTTGCCCAAAAGCGCCATGTCGCAGCCAAGGACAGCCGCGTCCACGGCTGAGGCGATCTTTGCCGCGCAGCTGGGCTTGGCGCCATCGCACACAATGCCGCCCACGTTTGCCAAGGTGTTGACCACGGTGGCCTCGCACTGCTCGTAGGTGCCACCCCGCAGCCAGCAGATTGCCGCCCCCGCTCCGCACGCTGCGCTTACGGCACCGCAGAAGGCCGACAGCTCACCAATGTAGTGCTTTACATGCACGGCCACCAGATCCGAGAAGGTCACGGCACGCACGATGGCGTTCTTTGGCAGTCCAAGCTCACGGCCCCATTCCACGACGGGTTGCGAGCACGTAATACCCTGGTTGCCGCTGCCGCAGCAGATGACCACGGGAAGCGGGCAGCCGCTCATGCGGGCGTCCGACCCTGCGGCGGCAAGTGCCCTCACGCGACAGGTGATGTCGTTTGGACGCGTCTGCAGGAGGGTGCGACCGATGTTTGCGCCCCAGTTGCCGCTAAGGCCCTCGGCGGCAATGGCCTCGTTGAGGTCGATCTGGCGACAGATGAGCGGGCGGAGGTCCGCTGGGTCGGCCTCGTGCGCGAACTCCCATATGGACCTTAGGTCAAGCTCGCCTCTAGGATCGCTCGCGTTCGTCTCGACCACATCGCCTGGCCCGTCGCAATTCTGTGCGGTGATGGCGTGTGCCGTAGTAGGAGCTCCGTCAAAGGTGAGCTCGACCACGTTGGTGTGGCGCTCCTCAACGCACGCAACCGCCTCGTGGCCGCGTGCCGTTGCGGCCACGCGCACATAGAGGTTGGGGACACCCTCGGCAAGGGCCACGTCGCAGTACCCATCCGCCACGAGCTCGCGACATCGGGCACGGTCCTCGTCGGTCACAGATTCCAGGACCTCGAGCGCACGCGTCTCGTCTCCGCCAATCGCACCTAGGGTTGCCGCCACGCGGATGCCGTGCTGTCCGCCGGAGTTGGGCACGGTAACGCTCTTTACGTTCTTTATTATGTTGCCCGAGCAGGTCACGCTAAGGTGGTCGGGCTCGCGCCCAAGGGCAACGCGGGCGAGTGCCGCCACGTATGCCACGGCAATGGGCTCGGTGCAACCCAAGGCACACACGAGCTCCTCTTTGAGTATCTGCAAATACGTGGCATAAGCGTTCTGCTCCATGGCGACTCCTTTGTACTCTTGCGCACAAGTATACGCCGAAGCCCGTCGTGGGGCGAGCGATGGAGATGCTTCCCTTTGCTTGACGTCCCATTGCGGCGTCCCATCGCTCGCCACAGGTCCAACAATCTTTGCAAACATGGGTTGAAATTCACCCCACAAAACCGTTATCCTATAGCGTGCACGACTGTAGGAGTCATGCAACGTATCTGTTGGCCCCCGAGTACATGTTGGTTTCCAAATATCTGTTGGCAGCGATCATGACGACCGGGGCCCCGTTTTCGAAAGGGGTCCACTTTTGAGTGAGATTCAGAACACGTCCGTCTTCTCCTTTGATGACGTGTCTGCCGATGAGATGGATAGTCTCATCGACGGCACCATCGCCAACTTCGACGAGGGCGATATCGTCATGGGAACCGTCGTCAAGATCGAGCACGACGAGGTCCTTCTGGACATTGGCTACAAGTCCGAGGGCGTAATTCCCGCACGCGAGCTCTCCATCCGCAAAGACGTCGATCCTTCCGAGATCGTCGGTCTTGGCGACCAGATCGAGGCTTTGGTCCTGCAGAAGGAGGACAAGGAAGGCCGTCTGATCCTCTCCAAGAAGCGCGCCGAGTACGAGCGTGCATGGAATCGCGTTGAGGAGCGCTTCCAGTCTGGCGAGAACGTTGAGGGCGAGGTCATTGAGGTCGTCAAGGGCGGTCTTATCCTCGACATCGGTCTGCGTGGCTTCCTGCCTGCCTCCCTCGTTGACCTTCGCCGCGTGAAGGACCTCACCGCCTACCTTGGCACCCGCATCGAGGCCCGCGTAATCGAGATGGACCGCAACCGCAACAACGTAGTCCTCTCTCGCCGCGTTGTGCTCGAGGAGGCCCGCAAGGCCGAGCGCCAGGGCATCATCCAGCAGCTCAAGTCGGGCATGCGCCTTACCGGTACCGTTTCCTCCATCGTGGACTTTGGTGCCTTTGTGGACCTTGGCGGCATCGACGGCCTGGTGCACATCTCCGAGCTCTCTTGGAACCACGTGAACAACCCCTCCGAGGTCGTCAAGGTTGGCCAGGAGGTAGAGGTAGAGGTTCTGGATGTGGATCTCAACCGCGAGCGCATCTCGCTTGGCCTCAAGCAGACCACCGAGGATCCTTGGCGCACCCTGGTCAAGAAGTACCCCGTGGGCCGCATCGTGGAGGGCAACGTTACCAAGATCGTTACCTTTGGCGCGTTCGTCGACCTTGGCGAGGGCGTGGAGGGCCTGGTGCACATCTCCGAGATGGCAAACAAGCACGTTGAGCGTCCCGAGCAGGTCTGCACCGTGGGCGACATGGTTAACGTCCAGATCATGGAGATCGACCTCGACCGTCGCCGCATCTCGCTGTCCATGAAGGCCGCCGCCGACACCCTGGGCGTTGACGTGGTCGTCAAGCCGCTTGAGGGCGAGGAGGCCGCTGAGGAGGCCGAGACCGCTGAGAACACCGAGGAGTAATAGTTCGGTTTTACCATAAGAGGTAGAGAATCCCCCGCACTGCCGTTGGCTGTGCGGGGGCTTTTTCATGTGGCCTTTATGTTTCGAGTTTGTGGCGCGTTATGAGTCGCAAGGTGGGTTGTGGCAAAGTATCACGCAGGAGGTCTAACACATGGGTTTGTCCAAAGGTGCGACGATAGTTGAATGCGGGCGCGTGCGCGCCTCCTTGGTCCTACTTCGACTTACGAGCGGCCTCCTGCGGTATTCTGCGCGCTAGGAGTGACGAGGCCCACTTTTTCTTCTGCGCGTGAGTCCCTTGGCTTGGGGGTTATCAAGTCTTCCTTGATTCGCATCTTGTTGCACAAACAATGTAATAGGCCTAGCCTATGGGCTAAAGGACTGCCTGAACTCATTACCGAAAGGGACAAGTATGACGCGCAAGATACATATCTTTGACACTACCCTGCGAGATGGCGAGCAATCTCCCGGGGCATCCATGAATCCCGAGGAGAAGCTCGTCGTCGCGCGGCAGCTCATACGTCTGGGCGTGGATGCAATCGAGGCGGGATTCCCCTCGTCGAGCCCAAGCGAGTTTCGTGCCGTGCAAGAGGTGGGACGCATGGTGGGAGAGGACGCCGTCGTTAGTGCCATA
This sequence comes from Coriobacteriales bacterium, assembly GCA_030529665.1. Lineage (GTDB taxonomy): Bacteria > Actinomycetota > Coriobacteriia > Coriobacteriales > Atopobiaceae > RUG440. The sequence goes on along the minus strand of JAUMWL010000021.1, from coordinate 22,587 downwards.
ACGCGGGCGAGCGTGAAGGACATCGATTGCGCCGTGGAGGCCTTGTCTGCGGCAAAGCGTCCTCGCATCCACACCGGCATTGGCGTCTCTCCCACGCACATACACAAGAAGCTGGGCATAAGCGAGGAGGAGTGCATCGAGCGCGCAGTATATGCCATACGCTATGCAAAGAGGTTCGTGGATGACGTGGAGTTCTATGCCGAGGATGCCGGGCGTGCCAACATGGACTTTTTGCTAAAGGTGGTCCAGGCTGCGGTAAATGCCGGCGCGACCGTCATCAACGTGCCGGATACCACCGGCTATTGCCTTCCCGAGGAGTACGGTGCCCGAATAAGGAGCATTTGCCAAAACGTTGAGGGCATAGAGAACGTGCTGGTGTCTGTGCATGCCCACGACGATCTGGGTTTGGCCACGGCCCTTGCCCTTGCGGGCGTGCGCAACGGAGCCACGCAGGTGGAGTGCACCATCAACGGCTTGGGCGAGCGCGCGGGAAACACGGCGCTCGAAGAGGTCGTTATGGCCATAAAGATGCACGGCGAGGAGCTGGATGCCCATACCGACATTCGCACGACCGAGCTCATGCGTGCAAGTCGCCTGCTCAGCCGCGTTACCGGCATGCAGGTGCAGGCCAACAAGGCCATCGTGGGCGCCAATGCCTTCTCGCACAGCTCGGGCATCCATCAGGACGGCGTGCTCAAGTCGCGTGACACCTACGAGATCATCGATCCCGCCGAGGTTGGCGCCGTGGGTTCCGAGATTATCCTCACCTCGCGCTCTGGCCACGCCGCGCTGCGTCATAGGCTGAGCGAGCTTGGCTACACCTTTGATGATGCCGAGTTTGACGACGTGTACCAGCGCTTCTTGGAGATAGCCGACCAGAAGAAGGAAGTCTACGACGAGGACCTGGAGTCCATGGTGCAGGAGCGCTCCCGCGAGGTGGCTGCGGTCTATACGCTGGCTGCGTTGCAGATTCAGTGCGGCGATCCCTTGGTTCCCACGGCAGTGGCCACAATCATTGACGAGGAGGGCACCAAGCACGTGGTCTCTGCCACGGGAACGGGCCCGGTGGATGCGGCCTACAAAGCCATCGATCGTGTGGTGTCGATGCATGGCGACCTTGAGGAGTATGCAGTAAAGGCGATCACGCGCGGCATCGATGCCATTGGAGAGGTGGTCGTGCGTGTAAAGTCGGAGGATGACAAGCTCTTTGTGGGGCGTGGATCCGATACGGACGTTATCGTGTCGAGCGCAAAGGCCTACATCAACGCCATCAATCGCATGATCACCGCGCAGCGTGCTCGCTAGCGGGGTTTTGCACAAACGAACAGCGAATTGCATAAAAACAAGAAGTGGCCCCTTTTTGGGGCCACTTTTTTGCGAATGCAGGATTGCGCTGCACAAAATGCACGCACGCGTGGATAGTCTACCTGCGCCAATGCAAAATCCTGCAAGATGGGTGCGCAATATGCGCAAGATTGCTGCAAGGTGCAATCAAAATGATATGTCATTAGGTAGGGGTGAGGGCTTACTCTCGTTTTACGGGACGAGAGGAGCGGAACATGACCTTACTGTTGACAGTCCTTGTAACCTGCATCGCTTGCTTTGCTGTCGTGACCATACTGTTGGTGCTTTCGGTGCTCGTTCTTGTTAACGAGTCGCAAGGCCCCATACCCTTTCCTTCATGCAGGTCGCACGGTGCTCGCGTACTCTCCTATGGTCGTCTGCTCCCTCTGCCCGAGGACATGCCTGGCGCAGGTGCGGAACCTGCGCCAGGCGACGATGTACAGGCAATGGGTTGAGGGGAGAGGGAGATGGCGTGTCTTGCACTCAGAAGCCACCGTGGCATGGTGAGGGAAGCCAACGAGGATGCGTGCTGTGCCCTTGCGTCCGTATCACCATTGGGCGAGGTGGTGATGGCCGTCGTGTGCGATGGCGTAGGCGGGCTCTCGTATGGCGAGGTGGCGAGTTCCACGGTGATTTGCCGATTCGTTCAATGGTTTGAGGAGGACCTCCCCTCTCTTTTGCACGGCATGCCCACCGACCTTGACTGCAACCTCATCCAGGAGTGCTGGACCGCGCTCCTGGAGGACCTCAACCAAAGGATTCGCCGGCATGGACGCGCAATCGGAGCGCTTTTGGGCACCACCTTTACGGGTCTTCTGACCTATGGGCAAAGCTACGTAATCGGGCACGTTGGGGATTGCAGGGCCTACTGCCTGCACGGGCATGTGCTAAGGCAGCTGACGGAGGACCAAACCCTGCTTGCATTCAAGCTGGCCCGGGGAGAGATCACACCTCAGGAGGCGCAAGACCCTCATCAGCGGCACGTGATCATGCAGTCCGTGGGAACCGAGCAAAAGCTGCGTCCAGCATTCTATTGCGGGGACGTGGACGACAGTGACGTAATGGTCCTATGCAGCGACGGTGCATACCAGTCCCTAGGTGATGCGGGCCTTCAGGAGGAGCTGGATGGTGCCTCTTGGCAAGACGAGCGCATGCTTGATGATGCATGCAAAAAAATTATAAGCAAGAGCATGCGCGCCGGAGAGCGTGACAACCTTAGCATCGTTTGCGTCTGTTGCAATGGCGGTGCGGTTGACAGTCAAGGAGGGACGAGGGCCCTTATAAGCGTGGGACATGATGCCCTATGAGCGACGGCACGGGCATAGGCACGCGCATAGATGGCAAGTACCTCGTCATAGAGGAGCTGGGCAGAGGCGGCATGTCTACCGTGTGGCTCGCCCGAGACGAGCGGCTGGGAAAGCTCTGGGCCATAAAGGAGATCAGGCAGGGCGTGGGCGGCGTTCGCGGCGCCGCGTTTCGTAAGGCCATGATCGACGAGGCAAACCTCATGAAGAGGTTTGACCATGTGGCCATACCGCGCGTCGTTGACATCCTTGACACTGGTTCGAGCGTCTTTGTGGTGATGGACTATGTGGAGGGCACGCCCTTGGGCAAGGCCATGCGTGAGCGCGGACGTCCCTTTGCGCAGGGCGATGTGATTGGCTGGGGGATCCAACTCTGTGATGTGCTTTCCTATCTTCACAAGCTGGAACCTCCCGTCATATATCGCGACATGAAGCCCTCCAACGTAATTCTTCGCGAGGACGGTACGGTAAAGCTCATTGACTTTGGGATTGCCCTAGAGAGCGATTCCGGTAGCCATGGTGAAGCGGAGGCCGTGGGAACGCCGGGGTATGCAGCTCCTGAGCAGATGTGCATGGACGGTGCCAGAGTCTGCGTGGACGGGAGGGCGGATGTCTATGCGCTTGGCGTGACGCTCTATTCCCTAGTGACGGGCCATGTGCCAAAGCGATCGCAAGTTGGTGCGGACCCAAGCCCTGAGGCCTTCCTGCCAAGACCCATTCGAACGTGGGACCCCGGACTCTCCGAGGGCCTCGAGCGCGTGATAGCAAAGGCAACCAACGCCGACCCCATGCTGAGGTATGAGAGCATGGATCAGATGCGCTACGACCTCGAGCATTACGAACGGCTCACTAACGAGTGGCGAGAGGCGCAGCGGAGAAAGATCAGGACGTTCTGGAGATGGGTGGCCGCATCGGCTAGCTTTGCGGTGCTGGGAACCGTGCTCATGGTTGGTGCGAGCATCGTGCAGCGGTCCAACTATTTGGATTACCTGTCTAGGGCCGAGAAGGCATCCTGGGAGGAGGGTTCCGAGGGCATCTCTGCCGCCGAATCCCTGTACGCGCAAGCGATCGTGGTGGATCGCAAAAGCCTTGATGCCTACTTTGGCCTGCTCGACGTCTACGAGCACGACCTGATCCTTTCGGATGCTGAGGAGCGCCGCCTGCGAACTGCGTTTGGAGACATGGGAGACGTGTCCTTTGACTCACGGTATGCCGAGCTCTGCTTTCGCATTGGCACATGCTATCTAAGCTACTACAAGATTGACCAGGCGGGAGGTTCGGTGGGCAATGCGGGATTGGTGAGCATAGAGGCTGCTGGGCCTTGGTTCATGCGCGCGGTTGAGTGCTGCTCAGAGGACGGCATGCAAGCAAGGCAGTCCATAGACGCCGCAGACCTTAGGGCGGCCCAGTCATATCTTGTGGTGTCCGAGTTTCACCAAAGAATCGCGCGTGGGGGAAGGGAGGGCAGGAGCGTGAGCGCCGAATACGCCACGTTTTGGGAGTCAATCTGCCAGTGCATCAGGCGGGAGAGAGACTCGCAAAGCAGAGAGAGGAGCACCGAGGGAGTCTGTGTGCGGCTATGCCAGGTTGCTGTGGAGTCCGTGGCATCCACGACCTATCTGCTGGGCTTCTCGCGCGCGGGCGTAACGGAGGGGCAGGTAACAGAGCTCGTAGACGGCGTGGAGGCTTGCATGGCCAACATGGGAGACTTCGTGCGGCTGGAGGAATGTGGCGTGGTATACGGTCCGGTGCTCGACGAGATTCGCGAAGGATTGGAAGCGGCAAAGAGCGCGATTCAGAATGTGTACCGCAGTCCCGTGGCTCGGCTGGAGCATGGGAGCAACGAGGGAGCCAAACATGGTTGACGCGACTGTGCTGCGCTTTTTTGGCATTGGGTGTCTTGCGGTGTCGTGCGTGCTCGCGGTGGTCTGTGTTCGCGTGTTTGTACGACAGAGAATACGCGAGGTATACCGCGACCTCAAGGGTGCAAACCAACCAGGACAGGATGAGGGCTAGGGGGCGATTGGTATGGCAAACGCAAAAACACGGACAAACGTTGACGACGTGCTTGCGCGTGCGGGCAGAAACGTGGTGTATGGTGCCCTGTCCCTTACGCTTGCGACTGCATGTGCACCACTGTTTACAACCATTAGCGCTGCCAGGGCTGACGATGCGCCAAGTGGCGTGGAGGAGGGGGAGCCGAGCCCTCCGGACGATCCGACCTCTACAGACGATTCGACCTCACAAGATGGCGCCATGAGCGTCGTCTGTCTGTGCGCGGTCGGGGATGATGGTATCACCACGACGGCGGAGGAAGGGAGGTCATACTCCAGTGGTACGTTTGCGCTCACGCTGTCTGGAGCAGCCGCGATAGATGAGGATAAGACCTGTGTGCGCATGTACGACAAAGACGATGTGCTCGTGGACGAGCGTGGGGTGCTGGCAATCAAGGGGGAGCAAGGCCAGACGACCGAAGACGCCTTGAGCGAGGTCACCTTTGTTGTGGGCGATGGAGACTACGGCCGCATTGAGTTCTTGGTTTGGGATGTGGAGGAGCGGTCTGCGGAGGCCACGCTCTTGTCCGTCACCATAGACACGCGAACACCAGAGGTGCGTGTGGACTATCCGCAGGGTGAGGCAACAACGACTGCTGATGCGTGCCAGTACTTCAACAAATGCCTAGAGGTTCCCGTCTGCATCTCTGACAGATATCTGGACCTGGCGCGAACGACCGTATGCGGCCATGCCCTAGAGGATCTGGTGAAAGCAGAGGGCGAGATCCTAAGCCTAGGGGATGGAATCTCGTGCGAGGAATGGGAATGCGAGGTGGATGAGGACGGACTTGTTGCATACAGTACCGTATTGCGGTTTGAGGATGGCTCATATACCTTGCCGCTGGTGGAGGCGACTGACAAGCTTGGCTTGCGCACGAGCGGGCCCGAGTCTTTGAGCCAAGATCCCGTGCGTAAGTTTGTGGTGGACACCCAGGCTCCAACGGTAAAGGCGCAGGTACGGTTGAAGCCCGCAACGATCTTGGAAGATGACGTGCATGGTGTGACGGCCGCATTTGAAGGGGCCTTTGACCTGCACGTATGGGCCGATGATGAGGGTGGCGTGGCGAGCGTTGCCCTTGACGAGCAGAGCAGGCGAAACGGCATGAGCCTTGTGGCAGCGCCCGATGGCTCTGGCTATGCAATCGAGCCAGCACATGGGCTCTTTGACGAGACGACGAGCGTGAGGGTTTGCGATCTGGCCGGAAACGAGCGGGTGTGGTCTATGGCCCCACGTGGAAAGACGTCGCAATCGGGCGTCACGGAGGAAGTGGACAACGAACCTATCCGCGACGCGGAGGGAGGCCTTCTTTGTACGTCGGGGCATCCCGCGCTCTTGGTCGCGGACATGGCAAAGCCCCGGGTTGCGGTGGAGGGCATAGAGGAGAACGAGACACTGTGCAAGGCGCGCAGGGTGCGAATAAACGTGAGCGATGACCGATGGGGCTACGTGGCATGCTCTGAAGGCGAGCGGATTATTGCCAGCCTACAGAAGGACGGCGTTGTTGTGGCGCAGTGCAAGGCGGCATACGAGGGAGCCACTACCGACGATACCTCGCATACGTACGCCTTGGATATTCCTGCAAGCCAAGACCATGTAGATGACGGGCGCTACGTCCTCCATGTGTTTGCAAGGGACTTGGCTGGCCGGGAGTCGGAACACGTCGACAGGTCGTTTGTGGTGGATACCACATCGCCTGTGCTTGAGGTGACGTATGCCGATGACGAGGGACCTCGCGATGTACAGGCACGTGCGGTGGCAAGGCGGCACACGGTACGCATGGTGGTTTGCGAGGAGAACTATACGGCCGAAGAGCTCAACAAGATGGACGGGCCCCTCAAGCTTACGGTAACGGCAACGGAGGGCGGCAAGGTAGGCAGCGTCTCTCTTGGTGCGTGGCAGCAGATGAGCGAGCCTTCAAGGTTCTTTCGCGAGATCGAGCTGTGCGCAGATGGAACGTATGTCGTTGGCATAGCGGGATGCGACCTTGCCGGCAATCCGCTCGTTGGAGAAGACGGCACAAAGGTGGGCGCTGAGGGCTTCACGTCCCCGGACTTGGTGGTGGACGGCACCGCCCCAAAGATAACGTATGAGGTAAGGTCCGAGCCCGGTGACTCTCGCTCGCACGCTGGTGTTGACTACTATCGTCATCCCATAACCGTAAGGCTGTGCGTAGTCGATAGAAACTTTGACGAACGGCGTAGCCAGGCCACGGGACCGGACGGGAAGCTCACCAGCCTTGCGTGGGAGAGGTCGAAGCGCGGCGAGGACGGAAACGTAACGCACACGGCAGAGATAACCTACCTGGAAGACGCGAATGGCGTGGCGGTGGGCTCCAGAACTCTTTTGGTGCACGCAACCGATTTGGCTTCGAACAAAAGCGACGAAGGTCCCAACGTATTTGTTGTGGACCAGACCGCCCCCAGAATAACGAGCGCATCCGTGAGCAAGGTGCCAGCGGAGACGTGTGTGCAGGCAGGTGATGCCGACCCCACGCTCTTCTTCAACGAGCAGGACGGCAGCCAGACGAGCCTCTCGATCTCCTTTATGGACGAGCACCTCTTGGATGCGGCGTGGGTGGATGACCCGGAGGGCGTCTATAACGCTAGAACAGAAGACGTGCGAGGCAAAAGGGAGGGGGAGCTTGTGCTCACCCTGGAGGATCCGGAGCGATATGGCAAAGGACAGGCAGGCGTGTTCTCGCGGGACGTGCGAGTGTACGTGCAAGACCTTTCGGGCAACACGAGGGTGTGGACCATCGATCGCTATGGCGAGCTGGTGGCAGACCATGATACGGGGAGCAAGAACGTCTCCGTTGACGGTTTGGGATTCCATCCGGTTGCCCTCATGAGCGACGCCACCCCTCCCGCCATACGCATGGAGGGGGTGGAGGCCGGTCGTTACTACAACACGCCGCAACACGTGCTCGTGACGATTGAAGAGCGGAGCTTCGAATACCTTAGGCAATTCGACCCCAAGCGTGCCATCGTGCGATGCACCAGAAGGGAGACAGAGGGTGACGAGGGAGAGACGACGTGGTTTGTGACCGCGGACCACTTTGTGGGAGGCGACGCCGTCTATTCCTTTGACCAGAAGTTGTCTTTGGATGGTCGCTACGAGCTGCGGGCTCAGTTTGATGACATAGCCAAGAACCCGTCTCCTGTGGTGGGAATCGGTTCGTTTGTAGTGGATTCTACCCCACCAAAGGCATCGGTTACATGGGACAACAACGATGTGCACAACGGCAGGTACTTCCGCGCTCCCCGAGTCGCGACCGTAATTGTGGTCGAGCGCAACTTTGATTCGTCGCTGGTAAGGATAAGGACTACCGGAACCGTGGGAGGGTGGTCGTCGCAGGGTGACACGCATACGTGTGTGGTCAGGTTTGAGAGCGATGCGTCGGATGAGCATCCTCATACGCTCAGCGTGGAAGGAGCGGACCGGGCGGGAAACCAGATGGAGACGGTGACCGAGGCGGATTTTGTCATAGACACGCAGGTGCCAACAGTATCGCTCGCAAGGCGGGTGAGTGACCAAGACCCCTTTGTGGCGAGTGCGGACGAGACGGCTTTGGCTGACAAATCGGCCTTTGCGGAAGCCGTGGTGCCCATTGTGGACTTCTACGACGACGCGAACTTGGACGCAAGCAACTGCGTGATGTCATTGAGGGCCGAGGGCGCCGATTTGTCAAACGATCCGTCTGTGGTCTCGCATACAGAGGTGGTTGCGAACACCCACGTGCGTGCATGGTGGGACAACCTTGGCCTTGATTCCAAGGACGACGGGACCTACTACCAGATGAGCGCAGATGGCATCTACAGGTTGTCGGCGCAAGCCGCAGACCTTGCCGGAAACACGTCCGCACCCATTGAGGTGACCTTCTCCGTCAACCGCTATGGGTCTAACTACTTCTTGGAGAACGTGGAAGGAGGTGTTTGGAACGAGGAGGAGTTGGGACGGGACACCTTGCTTACGGATCCTCCTCGCATAGTGGTGCACGAGGTAAATGTGTGCGGAATGGCCACGGAGGATAAGGAGGGCAAAGAGGAATGCGTGGTGACCAAGGAGCATGCCCATGCGACGAGCAGAATCGCACGCACTTCCCAGCGCGACACGCGGGGGTACGTGCTTGAGCGCGTGCATGCGGAAGGCGAGTCCGCAGATGCCGAAGGCTGGTGTGAGTATGTCTATGACATTGCTGCGGGCAACTTTGGCAAGGGAAGCGACTCGGACCAAGGGGATGGCGGTCAAGGAAACTACCGAGTGGACATAAGCTCCACAGACCTTGCTGGCAACCGGAACACGACGGCTCAGTATTGGGATCCCTCGTCCGAGAGCGACGATGGCTCCGGAAGGGAAGACTCCGACGCAGGGATGCCCAAGGCAAAGGAGGCTACCGTTTCGTTTACGCTTGACGAGGACGGGCCGGTGGTGGAGGACCTTGAGGTGCCACGTGACATGTGGGTGGGCAAGACCTGCAGGGCGTCCTTTAGGTTGGTGGACCAGATCACCAATGGAGACAAGGTCCGAGTGCTGGTAAACGGCGAGCCCGTGAGCTTGTATCGCGAGGATGACACGGTTGCGCTCAAAGGTGACGAGCTCCTTATGCAGGGCACGTATTGGTTTGACATCCAGGCGCGGCCGGTATTCTTTGCACAAGACGTGCGGATAGAGGTCGAGGACTATACGGGGCTAGAGTCACGTAGGCAAACGGTGCGTATGGACGGGATTCGAGTTACCACCTTGCTGTGGGAGGCCGCGCTTGTGTCGGTCGTCCTTGGACTTGTGTTCGGATTGGCGGTCCTTTGGAATCGCCTCCTTAAGGGTGCGGGCAAAGAAGGTGTGCGCACAAGGCGCGCGCCGAATTCATAGAGAGGAAAAGAGATGGCAGGACAGATACGAATAACCCCAGATCAGATGCGTGGTCGCGCAAACGAGTATAGGGTTGAGGCCGAGAACGTGCAGACCGTGATTGGAAAGATGGACAGGTTGCTCGCAACGCTTCAGAGCGAGTGGGAAGGCCAGGCGAGTCGTGCGTACGCCTCGCGATTTGGCGAGCTGCGGCCTGGCTTCGTGAGGGCGCGAGAGCTCATTGACGAGATTGCGCGTGCCTTGGACACCACGGCTGCCTCGCTGGAAGGCGTCGATGCCCAGATAGCCGCGAGCCTGCGGTAGGAGGCCAGTCGCAACCTGGTAGTTGCGCACTCTGGGTGGTGCACGCTTTTTTGGGCTCTGCGCCACCCGTCTTACGCATGAGCCGGACCCGTAAAAGAAGGAGGAAACACATGCAAGGACAGCTGCTTGTGACGCTGCAAGGCAACAAGGAGACACGTAGCCATCTGTTTGACAGAGACGTGGACTCCTTGCTCTGGGTGTCTTTGGACGAGAGCCCATCGGAGAAGACGGCTGTTGCTTGTGTGCGCGTGTTAGACGGACGGCCTGTGGTGATTCCCACGCACAACATGGCGGCATTTGTTGATGGGGCCGTCTGCACGAATTGCGGGCCGATTGCCTTGGATTGGGAAAAGCCGGTGTTGCTGCTGCTTGGCGACGAGGGGCGGACGTCCACATATGCGCTGTATGTGCGACCGGTGCCTGTGGGAATAGGGCGTTACACAAAGCTGGACGTACGGGAAGGCGATGCCATCGTGATGGGGAGGAGCCGTTCGTGTGAGATTCGTTACGCCAATCCCTATGTGTCGGCTGAGCATGCACGTATTGTGCGCAGCGACGGGATGCTCATAGTAGAGGACCTAAGGAGTGCCAACGGAACCATGGTAAACGGTTCTTTGCTCGCTCCGCTGCAACCTCGTTGGCTCAAACCTGCGGACGTGGTGCAGATGCTTGACCTCACGCTGATGGTGGGGGACGGCTTTTTGTCCATGAACCAGCCCGATGGCGTGCAAGTGGCGGAGAAGCTAAGACAGAGGGGACTCGTAGGGGATGGGGAGGTCATTGGCGAGCGCATGGCAAAGAAAGAGTCCTGGGAAGACCCCCGTTTTAGGTTCTATCCGGCACCACGACTCTGCAAGTCGGTGCATGGGCTCGCGCTCAATGTTGAGGCTCCGCCGCAAAAGCTCGGGGAGTCAACGCAGCCAGCCATCTTGCGCGTGGGCTCCTCGCTCTTTATGGGCCTGTCATCGCTTTGCATGCTGGTTCCCGCGGTCTCTAGGATCTGGGAGGGAGAGAATCCTTTGAGCGTAATGCCCATGTTGGCCATGGGCGTCTCCATGGTGGGTATGTCTGTGGTGCTGCCCTTGGTGGGAAGGTCGCAGGACATAAAGAAGACCGCACTTGAGGAGACACGCCGCATGAATGCGTACACATCCTACCTGGACAGCATAGAGAACCGACTGAGGGAAGCGGCGGACGAGCAATCCCTTGTCTTGCGTTCCAACAGGTTGGGCATGGGGCAGATTCTTGAGCGCGCCAAATCGATGTCGCCACTTCTTATGAACCGAACGAGTTCGCACGAGGACTTTTTGAAGCTGCGTGTGGGTACGGGCGACCAGGAAGTATGCGCAGACATCTCTTGGCCCATGCCCGATCTCTCCACACACGACGACCCTCTGTTTGCAAAGCTTGACGAGCTGAGGGACCACCTGCCAGCCCTGAATGGTGTTCCCCTCGTCCTGGACTTGCCTCGTCATCCCATTGTGGGCGTGCTGGGCAGTCGCGACGAGGTGTGGGAGTTCGTGCGCGGGCTGCTGGTGCAGGTATGCGCCTTGTACTCATATGAGGAGGTAAAGGTCCTGCTTGTCGTGCGCGAGGACGAGCGCCAAGAATGGGAGTTCGTAACGCCACTCAACCATGCCTACGCATCCTGCAAATCTGATGGCAAGCGGCTCGTGGCGGTGTCACAGGCGGGCATGGCAGACGTCGACCACTTTGTTGAGGAAAGGCTGGAGGGCCTTATGAATGCACGCGAGCCCAATGGTGACGAGTCATGCGTCCACCATGTGATTGTGTGCGCCAACAAGGAGCTCCATGGAAGCTCGCATGGCATAAAGCGGCTCGTTGGCCTAAAGAATCCCCAAGCGTTCTCGCTCGTATTCGTGGGAGACGGCCTGCAAGATTTGCCAAGGGAATGCGACTACCTCGTATGTTTGGGAAAAGGCGCGGAGGAGGTCTTGTTGCCTATGGCGCGCGACGGAATGGATGGGCAGCCGCTGGCCTTAGGCGATGGCCATTCGGCCTGCATGTTTGAGCGCAACGACGTCTTGGGGACGCTCGTGCCCTTTGACGCTGACATTCTGGTAACGCGCGAGGAGGCAAGGAGCTTCTCGCTCTGGCTTTCGAGGCTTCGGCTCGATGGGGAGGGATCTGTTGGTGCGATGCCGTTCTCGTTGGGGTTCTTGCAGCTGTTTGGCGTGGGCAATACGGACCAGCTCAACATAGGCTTGCGCTGGAAGGAGAATCACGCCTCTAGGTCCCTGGAGGCACCCATTGGAATAGATGCCAAGGGGTGCGTGATACGCCTGGACCTGCATGAGAAGAGGCACGGACCCCATGGTCTCATTGCGGGAACCACGGGTTCGGGCAAGTCGGAATTCATCATAACCTACATTCTGTCCCTCTGCGTGTCGTATGCACCAGACGAGGTTGCGTTTGTGCTCATTGACTACAAGGGAGGCGGCTTGGCGGGGGCGTTTTGCAACGACGAGCTTTTTCTCCCGCATCTTGCCGGCGTAATAACCAACTTGGATGGGGCGGGCATACGTCGCTCCTTGGCATCCATACGCAGCGAGCTCAGACGTCGCCAGGAGGCGTTTGCCATGGCAAAGAGGGCGACCGGAGAGCTGACGATGGACATCTATCTGTACCTCAAGCTCTATCGGCAGGGACGCATTGCGGAGCCTATGCCCCATCTGTTTATTGTGGCTGACGAGTTTGCCGAGCTCCGACAGCAGGAGCCCGACTTTATGGCAGAGCTTGTCTCTGCCGCGCGCATTGGTCGTTCGCTGGGAATTCACCTCATCTTGGCAACGCAGCGACCCACGGGCGTGGTAGATGAGCAGATCTGGTCAAACGCCCGGTTTAAGGTGGCGCTCAAGGTTGCGGACGCGTCCGATTCGCGGGAGATGATACGAACAGACGACGCGGCGGCACTTACGCGGCCCGGCAGCTTCTTTTTGCTCGTGGGGTATGGCGAATCGTTTATGGAGGGGCAGGCCGCATACGCAGGCTTTCCCTATGTTGAGCGCGATCACTGCGTGCCTCAGTATGACGATGCCGTGGACCTCGTGGACCGCGAGGGCAACGTGCTCTCGTCCCTCAGACCCGAGCCGCTTGCGATCGATTGCGGGAAGTCGGAGCTCAATGCCGTGCTTGCGCACATACAGGCGTATGCACAAAGGGTCGGTAAAAAGGCAAAGAGACTCTGGCTCGACCCGCTGCCTACTTCCGTCATGCTGTCTGAGCTGGGGGAACGTTATGCTGCGGCAGACTCGGGAGAGCTTGCATGCGTTGTTGGGCTGGTGGACGACCCAGACAGGCAAAGACAGTTTATGTACGAGGTGGACTTGGCTATGGTAGGCAACGCGGTCATCTATGGGACACCGGGTTCTGACCCCGAAGGCCTGCTCGTTGCCATGTTGCTGAGCCTTGCACAAGACCATGACCCGGACAGCCTATGGATGTATGGCGTTGACTTGGGGACGAATCGGCTTGCGGCGCTCGAATCCCTTCCCCATATGGGTGGGATGGTGCTTGTGGACGATGACGATCGCATGCACACGCTGTTTAGGATGATCGACGAGGAAGTCGCAAAACGGCGGACGGTGTTGGCGCCGTATGGGGGCGACCTGCTTGAGTACAACAAGAGCGAGGGGGTGACGTTGCCAAGGGTGGTGATTGCGCTCACTAACCTTGGCGCCTTGTTCGAGCTATCGCCTGTGCTCGACGATCGCCTGCTCGTGCTCACGCGTGACGCCACGCGCTACGGGATTCACTTTGTTATGACCGCAGCCTCTGTCGAGGCAGTGCGCATGCGTATGCGCGCGAACCTGGGAGTTTCGATCCCCATACAGCTTGGCGACAAAGGGGACTATGCCACCGTGCTGGGCAGGATGCCAAGCTACCTGCCTATGACCTGCGCGCGCAGGGGATTGTTGCGCATTGGCGAGGACATCCATGAGTTTCAAGGCGTCTGTGCGGGCCACGACATATCGCAAGAGCGTTTGTTTGCAGAGGGCATTTCCGCGCGTGCGAGCTCTGTTGGGAACGGGCCGCCGCCAATCCCCACCCTGCCACGACATGTGACGTCCAAAGACATGCCGGCCAAGGAGTGTTCCCATGGCCTGCCCGTGGGATATTCCAAACACGGCATCGCGCCAACATTTCTCAGTCTATCCGACACACCCTTCGTGCTGGTATTGGGCAACGACATGGGCGCCCTTGTCCGCTACGTCAAGGGAGCATGGGAATCGATTGGGCAGGCGGAGCAGCCGCCAAGGGCACGCTGCGTGGACGTCTTGCATTGCATGGGTGACGTGCGAGACCAAAACGTCGTGGGGACGGTTGACGAGTTGGCAGGTCTTGTACGCGACTTGAGCAGCCAAGCCATGGCCTTGGATTTGCTGATCGTCCTTAACGTAGCCCAGACGCTGGAGGCGATTGGCACGGACGTTGCGTGTGAGCTGGAGGCGCTGCTGGAGCAGGTCTTTACGCAAGCACACACCTCCGTCGTAATCGTGAGTGAGCTATGGAGGACGAAGTCGCTCTATGCCGTATGGTATCAGGCCGCCTTGGCCGCTGAATGCGGCATTTGGGTGGGTAACGGGTTTTGCGAGCAGACCGCATTGAGGTTCGCGCGCGTCCTGCCCGCATATAGGGAGCCGGCACATACGGAGGACGGCTTTGTGGTGTCGCACGGCAGCGTTGAGCTTGTGCGCCTTGTGTCGCCTGCGGTGCGTGACGAGGGTGTGTGAGGAGGCGTGTCGAATGAACGAGAAGGTGCTCTTGTACATACGCTTGGCGGCAACGCGGAGGACATATGAGTTTTTGGTCCCCCTGCATCTTAGCGTCTCTGAGGCGACGCAGCTCATTGCTCGGTTGCTGGCAGAAAGGGAGAGTCCCTTGTACCAAATGACGGATGACGTTCGTCTGATGTTTGCGGAGGGAGAGTATGCGGGCTGCCTGGTGGATCCCACGGCGTGCTTTTGCACCCTTGTTGGTGACGCGCGCATCGTTGATGGCTCGTTGCTGGCGCTCGTATAGAGGTTTCACACAAGAAAGGAGGTGCGGGTGAGGCTTGCGAAAAGATCAAATCTCGCATGCCGAACACGCGAGATGATCATACGACTGGGTAGGGGAGAGACGATCGACCCCGCCGCAGACAAGTTTTTGAGCGAGTGCGACGACAGCGTATTCCTTATGCCCCAGGTCGTCGAAACGGGGCATGGGCGCAAAAGGGAGCTGCGCTATCAGTTGGGAAGGTGCATGAGCTTGCGGGCGTATCTGCGCAAAGGAACAATGAACGAGCCATGGCTTGTTGATGCCTTGGTTGATCTTGCCCGGGCACTTGTGCGCATGCCAAGGATCGAATCTGGTAGGTTTGCCACGGTCCTTGACCTTGGCCACGTGTTCGTGGACACGGATGCGCGCCTGCGTCTGGCATATGTGCCCGTGCGTGGCATGGCTCACCAGGACAAAGGCTCGCCCCTCAAGCTCCTAAAGGCGCTGGCCATGCACGAGGGGCCTAGGCACGTGTCGCCGAGTGATCGCATGCTGCGGGAGTCACTTCGTGCCTATGTGGAGAGTGAGCGACAGGCGTTCTCGCTCAATCGCTTTAGGGCCTTCATAAAGGACGCCACGGGAATTGAGGTCCTGGCAAATGGTGTCGTGCGAGGAAGGCTGCACAATGCTCGTGACGAGTATGTGCTAAGGGACCTTACGAGTGGCAATACGTTCTGCATGAGGGAGGGCCTGCCAGTTCGCCTGGGCCGTGGGGATGCATGTGACGTCCAGCTTGTGGGACGTCCACACATCAGCCGAGACCATGCGTCCGTGTGCATCGAAGGCGACGGTGTCACGCTGGTGGATTTGGGCTCGACCAACGGAACATATGTTAAGGGTCGTGGGCTCTTGCCCTCCCTAGGCATAAGGATACCCATCGGTCAGGTCTTCTTCCTTTCTGGAGATCGGTTTCGCGTGGAAAAGCGTTGGGAGGAGGTGTGCTGTGGGCAATGAGATTGCGGCAAACGAACTCGTTTTGTGTAGGGACAAGGCCCTCGTACTGGCTGGCTTGGACGACTACTGCTCGTGCAAGCTCCTCAATCTGGGCACGGTGATTCCCGTTGCGGGAAGTGGCGAGCACGACGGTTCGCTTCGTTCGTTGCTTAGCACCTCTCTCGAGTCGTACGACAGTGTCATTCGAGCACTTGCAAAGACATTTGGAGACGCGCAGAGGGCGTTCTCGGAGACCGATGGCAGGTCTGCTCGGTCCATCGCTGCGAGGTGAGCGCAATGAGAATCGTAAAGTCTCAGGCGGTGTCTGTTCTTAAGGCTGAGAACAGCATGCTACAAACGCAAATGTCGCGGTGCAATGCCCAGACGAGCAACCTATCGCGCCTGACGCTCCAGGGCATGAGGGGAAGGGCGGCTGTTGAGCTTGAGCATGCGTGCAGGAGGCATGCGGCCATAGCGGTGTCCCATCTTGTGTTCTATGAGTCGCTCACCCGAGCGAATGCACAGAATATCGCGCTTGTGCAGGCTTTGCCAGAGACGAGCTCGGGGGTGTTGGACACACGGGTGGCCGAACGGCGCCTAAACGACGCCCAATCACGCATGGTGGCACTGCAGCAAGAAATGGAGCAAGCCATCCAGCTCGCGGAGCGAACCAACGAGGAGATGCAGTTGGCCGTGGTCTTTGTCGCACTCGACTCTGCCATAACGGCACCCCCGTTTGTCGACACTTCGTTGATTCGAAAGAAGTACGAGTCATTGATACGTGCAGAAGAGCTCATAGTCAGTCTAAACAGACAGGTTCTGGACGAGGCGGCGACGTACGAGAGGGCGTCGATCGACCTCTATGGCTCAGTGAACACGGACGCCCTGCAGTGCTCCGTTAAGGCAGGCGGTCGCTATGTAGACACGGGGATGTGGGGGGATGACTCTTGGATTGGCTCCGTTGAGTCGGCGGCTCTCTTTATGAGAAGCTCAAAGACGACGGAAGGCACCGGCGAAGCACGAGCGTTTATCAATAAGTTCCTCAATGGAGACCTTAAGCTTGAGCGATCCGTGGCGTCCTACGACAACCAGCTGAATGCCGAGTATGCCGGCATGCCCGTAACGGGTGCCGTTGCGGGAAGCGCCGTAGGCCTCGAACTCTCGCTCAAACCATACGCCAAGGGCGAGGATCCAAAGGACGCAAAGGATGCAAAGGGCAAAAAGAAGAAGGCGAAGATTGGCGTAAAGGCTGAGGGGGAGCTGTATGCGGCAGAGGGCGAAGTGAGCGGATCTGTGGGCGTGGCGCAAGGAGATGCCAAGGTGACGGCGTTGAGCGGTGCCGTGAGCGGAACAGTGGGTGCGTCGCTGTTTGCTGAAGGCGCGCTTGACCCATCGCTTGAGCTCGAGGCAAAGGGGGAGGCAAGCGCGCTCAAGGCGCAGACCACAGCACGGGTTGGCGATGCCAACTACAACGTGCACGGAAAGGCAGAGGGAAAGCTGCTTACAGCCTCCGCCAAGGCAGGCATTGAGGTGTCCGATGGGCAAATAGGGGCAAAGGCCGGTGCTGAGGCATACGTTGCGACCGGAGAGATTTCTGCGGGTCTGACGCTTGTGGGCGTAAAGGTGGACGTCGCCCTTGAGGGGAAGGCCGGAGGAGCCGGTGCCCATGCGGATGCAAGCGTGGGAACGTCCTCCATCGAAGGCTCTGTGGGAGCTGGCCTTGGCTTAGGCGCGGGAATAAAGGTCAAGGTCGATTGGAGTGGAGCAGGAAAGGCACTTGCCCGCATAGGAGATGGTGATGGACAATGGTGGGACGAGCTGGGAGGCACGCTCGTGTCGCACAAAAACTGAGGGAGCGTGAGTAATGTACGAAAGGCTTTTGCCGCTTGGTTCGGTGGTGCTGCTAAAAGGCGCAAACAAGCGTGTGATGATTACCGGTCGCATACAGGTGCGCACCGGAGAGAAGAAGGTGTATGACTATTCCGCCTGCTGGTATCCCGAAGGCATAACGAGCCCGCAAGAGATGTTCTTCTTTGATCACGACGCCATAGAGATGCTCTACTTTGTGGGGTTTCAGGACGAGGAGGAGATACGGTTTCGCAACGACACGCTCGGCGCTTTGGGAGAGCTGTATGTAGATGAGAGCGGAAGGATAGCGCAGAGGGAGTGACGACCCATGGGCGATGAGGACAAGAAGCGTCATGGCAAGGCCGAACGATCCCTGCGCGTGGCACGCAAGCATGTGGGTGAGCTGTGTTGCACGCTGCGTGGTTCGGGCCGCCAGAACCTGGAGGCGCTTGAGGAGCAGTCACGTTCGTGCGATTACATGTCCCTTCGCATGTTGCAGTGTGCTCAGGACGACGTGGCACACAGCGCGCGCAAGACCAACGAAATGCTCGATGGCGTGGAACACGGCCTCGAGAGGCTGATGGGTTGCATATACCGGTAGCACGCGAGTGGCACAACGGGCGATGGGGAGGGCCCCCATCGCCCGACGCCGCACAGTTCCACGTGATTCATTATTGACCCACGACGTTACGCTTCTGTTTAGAACTCCGAGATGCTGCCGCCTGCGTCAACAAGGTCCTGGGCAACGGCATGAACAATCATGTTTACGTATACCTGGGCGCCCTGCGGACGTAGATGCGTCGCATCCGCCCAAAGATACTCCTCAAGATGCCCATCGAGGATTGCGGGCCAGTCCACGTAGTGTACGTTCTCGTACCGATTGGCGGCGTCTTGCAGATTGGCGTTGGCAGCGTCCTGGAATCCGTCGGGATTAACCGTGCCCACAAGGTAGATGCTGCGATCTGGTCCTGCTGCCTCAACCATGGCATCGAGCGTCTCGGGATAGGGCGTGGAGTTAGAGAAACAGGCCATCACCACCACGTGGCCCACGACCTTCTGATCCAAATACCCCTTGAGCACATCCAGGGACTGGAGTGGGTTGCGCCCAATATAAGTGTCCACAAGAGCATTGGGCAGACGGCTTTGCCAGCCACCGCCATTGGGCACAAACTCGTCCCCCGCGTCTCCTGGCACGGAGTCGCCAATGAGGACGGGGTCGTAGGTTCCAGCAGACACCTCGCTCTCGGGCGCGCTGATCACGGTTCTATCGGAAATGGCAACCTCTACGGTCTCGTACTCCTCGTCTTGCTCTGGGGCTTCCTCGGCGGGCGTCTCCTCTGCCTCCGGGTCCTTCTTGTCTTTGGAGGTCGTCTCCTTGGGGGTCGTCTCTTTGGACGTCTTTGTGTCGTCCTGCTTTGCCGTGGCGCGCGAGCTGACCTTTTGGGCCTTGGAAGCGTTGCGGGTGTTTTGCGTCTTGGTCTCCGTCCTCTGGGCTGAGAGGTCCATTGCCTGGTCCGCCGCCTGCCCGGTGCTTACGAGCGCTTCTTGTGGTACGAGGCTGACGTCGGCGGAGGTGAGCAACGCGTAGCCCGCATACACCGCAAGGGCATAGATCGACAAGGCCGTAATGACCGTGCCAGACTTGCGTGCTGGTGATACGTCTTGTGCTTGTCTTTGCGCCTTGGGTGTACGCTGGGGGCCAAAGGGCCTCTCCACCAGGCGCAACGAGAGCTCTGCCGCAACCATGGACGCACCAATGGCGGCTAGCCTGATCCAAGGCTCGGTCGTGCTCTTGGTGGCACCGAGGAACAAGAAGATGGGGTAATGCCACAGGTACAGCGCAAACGCGCGCTGCCCAAGGGTCCTTAGGGGAGCGCAGCCCAGCACGGTGCCCAACACGGTCTTGGGTACGAGCAAGGTGGCGATGAGCAACGCGGACAACACAGACAAGCCAAACATGCCTCCCCAATACCAATAGATGGAGTTTGCCGGCAAGAGCGCCATTGCTGCGCCAATGCTGGTGATCGAAAGCAGCCCAACGATGCGTGCGAGGACAGATGGGCGTACCTGCAAGGTACCGTGACCTCCGCTTTGCCGTCCCTTGCCAAAGGGACTCTTTGCATAGGCCTCCCGGTTGCCCAGCGGAAGGGCAAGGGCCACCAAGGCTCCGAGCAACAACGAGAAGGCCCTGGTATCGGTGCCGTAGTAAATACGACTGGGATCTGCATTTGGCACATAGAGCCATGCCATCCATGCGGCGGAAAGCAAGGCCAGAACAAGAGTGAGCAGGCGTGCAAAGCGCTTGCCGCCCTTTAGCGCCAAGGGAAGCACGATGGACCACACAAGGAAGAACTGCATGTCCACGCCCAGGTACCACAGGTGAAGCAAGGGGGAGGGGCCTCCGATTCTTTGGAAGTACGAGACCCCGTTGAGTATGTATGACCAGTTGAGGAAAAAGCCAAGGGCGGGGAGCACGTCTGGGCGCATCTTGGTGAGCAACACCTGGTTGAGAACCGCAAAGACGGTGCCCGAGCATGCTATGAGGGCAAGCACGGAAGGCCAGATTCTTCGGATGCGATGGAACCATTGAACGATGATGCCCCGTACCTGGTTCTTGCTCTTTCTTTCGCATATTCTCACTATCGCGTTGGTGGAGAAGTACCCCGAAAGAACAAGGAACACCACCACGCCCATGTGGCCGCTGGGAAGCCAGCCAAGATTGAGGTGATAGAGCAGTATGGCAACTATGGCAAGCGTCCGCAGCCCGTCAAGAGCCTCCACGCGTCGAACTCTGCGTCCCTTGTTCATTTATGCTCCGTTTGTGTTTCGTTTAGTTGCAAAGCTGGCATATTCATCATACGCCGGTTTGCTGGTCCAGAAAAGCAGAGCATCATATCTTTTTTCGCTGGCCCAAAGGAACCGTTCACGGCTGGGATATGGTCGCGCGTGTGCCACATTGGCGGAGGGGGCTGCCCCTCCTGTGCGGTTTTTGCTCGGGCGAGCTACCTGCCGCGGCGGGCGACATCGGCCAGGGGGGCTGATCTCCATGCGGCACTTGGGGCACCCATAATGCGCGTCTCGCACTGTGCGCGTGCCACCGCTTCGTATGCCGCTGCACTGCCCTCGCTGTCACTAATGTATTGGCTCGCCCGGTCCTCCGCTATGCCAAGGCGCCCAGCCTCGGCGGCGGCATCGATGTTCGCGCCGAGGAAGATGAACTCCCATCCCTTTGAGCGGCGCTTTTGGATGAGGTGCTTGACCTCACGATAAGTGCGATGCGTGCTGGCGTTCTCCATGCCGTCGGTAATGATAACAAACACCATATGCTCGGCTCGATGGTCCTTGGGCAGGATCTTCTGCACCTTGGTGTGGTAGCGCACGGCATCTCCCACGGCGTCCAGAAGCGCGGTGCATCCGCCGACACTATAGTCCGAAGGTGTGAGGGGGCGTACCTCGGTTAGCGGCTTGCGGTCCAGCACCACCTCGCTGACGTTGTCAAAGAGTACCAGCGACACCAGTGCCTCACCAGGCAGCGCGCGGTTCTTGTCTAGCGTGGAGTTCAGGCCGCCAATCGTGTCTGCCTCCAGTCCGTGCATCGATCCGCTCTTGTCAACTATAAAGACGAGTTCGGTAAGGTCCTTCTTCATGACGTCCTCCTTTTGCAAGGGTTTGAATGACACCATGAAGCTTACGGGCAACAGCAGGACGTTTGGTCAACTGGCAGGGGACATATTGTGTGGCTTATCCCAACAAGGGCTGGTCAAACGCGTAAAGTGCGAGGTTTATCTCATAGATGTCGTAGTTTTTGCTGCCGATGAAGTACTCCACGATCACGTCGCGCTCATCGGCGTGGGTGAGCGCGAATCCGGCCCTCTCCAACAGAAGGCGCGTCTCGTCGAGCGAGAGCTTAAGTGCGACGGCGAGCGCCAAGACTGTCTGCTTTTTTGGCTGGTAGTGGCGGTTGCTGCGAATCTTTGAGAAGTGCTGGCGGCTCATGTTTGCCCGCTTGTATACCTCGCTGTCCTTGAGTCCGCGCTCGTCAATCATACGCATGAGCGTGGTGGAGAACGACGCATCGAGGTTCTTTATCAGACGTTTGAGCACACCATCCTGTTTTTGTGGGACGGTGCCTGGCGTAGCGGTTCGCTCCGTAGCGGTTCGTGCCACAGACCCGGCACGAGGTGGGGCACTTGGTGCCGCGCTGGGAGCCGACATGACGTCGAACGCGGCGCCATCCTTGAGTTCCGCTTCTTCTGCTGGGCCTGGCCAAACGTTAGCGGAAGGTCGATCCCATCGGTCGCGCCGCGCATACGGGCTGCTGCGCACATATTGGTCGTCTATGTATTCGGCGACGTGGGCAAACCGAGTAAGGCTCGCGCGCAACGACCCCGCATCAAAGATGGTGAGGTACACATCCATCTCGTGCGTGGCAAGAAAGGCGCGAATCTCGGCAAGCGCGATGTCGATTGCCTGGTCTTTGGGATACCCGTAGATGCCGGACGAGATGAGCGGAAACGCGATGGAGGCGTCTCCCAACTCGTGAGCAAGCGCGAGCGCCGAGCGATAGCAACCGCGTAGCGCTTCCTCCTCTCCGTTGTTTCCGCCCCGCCATATGGGGCCGACCGTATGGATGATGTGCTTGGCATGGAGCTTAAAAGCCGGGGTCGCCACCGACTCGCCTGTGTTGCAGTGGCCGATGGCGTCGCAGGCTGCCTGTAGCTCTGAGGCACCTGCTGCCGCAAAGATGGCTCCGCACACACCACCGCCGTGTCGCAGCCACTCGTTTGCGGCATTCACCACGGCGTCAACCTCCAGGCGAACAATGTCTTCTCGCACAATCTGAAATGGCATCGCCAGCTCCTCTCGTGTG
>JAUMWL010000020.1:18704-27380 GCA_030529665.1 Coriobacteriales bacterium | reverse complement strand
GGGCTTAGCTAGGTACGTGCGCAAGTACGGGATGGTGAATCGCACGCGTCCACGGCCACAAGGCACAACGACTCCCTCGTCTATGAGTGCTTGTCCTTGCAAGGAAACTCAAGTCATGGGGGGAAGTATAGTAAAGCTAGTAAAACCAGCAAAGTATACCTAATAAACGAAATTCCCTCTTCGTATTGATGGTATGTGGGTTGTGTGCAGCGATAGGTTTTGGCAATGGGGACGGCAATACGATGTTCACCTTTGCTGTAAGGGTGATGGAGCGAAGAACACGCCGCTCGTGTCGTGCATCGGTTCATCCTACGCTAGTGCGACGGGGCTTTCAATCCATATGGAATCTTTTATCAGGAACACATGCAACATGTGGCGGGCACCTTTTTTCGTAGCACGCAGAGCACTACGACTCACGTTAGATTCGCTGATTATTCAGCGTGTGGATGATGCTACAATGTCGTCTCTTGCTCGCGTCGGGCGAGTCGATGGACCCTTCGGATATCGCGGAAATGGGAAGGTGATGCGACGAAATCCTCGAGCTGCCACCAACAAGCACGACAAACACTCACCAAATAAGTATTGCTGGAACGGGTGCGACCTGTTCGTGCCCATGTGTTACTTTGAGCTCTCGGCTGCTGTTTCTGCAGGATTAGCGCGTCGAATTTGACCATCTATTCCGTGAATGTTATGTTTGTGCGTTCAGGTGCGGGCATCATGCTGGTATGGTTTTCTGCAGCTTCGTGAACCTTGGATACGTGTGTGAGATGTTACCTTCGTCGACCACGTGAGGGCTGCGTTTTGGATGCGTTCGCTAAGCCCAATGCCATCTTCGACAGGCTTGAAGGGATGTTGGCAGTCTCGACCTGACTTGCTTCTACCGGTTTGCCCTGAAATAAATAGCCATTAGGATCACATCAACTATTAATGACACACTATAGAGTGCCATTCATGCTATTATTTCTAGATTAATAAGGCAGCGACTTTCAGGCAGTGGATTAGCCGCATATTGCAATGGGGGGCGGGTTAAGATGCGCAAAACACACATGAGCATCAAACGTAGACAGTTGGAGACAATGTGCTCACTCATCAGATTGAACGTCCTGGCGGTCCTCCTTGGTCTAATTGTTATGGCGATGACTTGTGTTCTACCGATAAAGATGCGATTGGCATATGCATATACAGAGGTTACAGCTAGCGAGGTGGCTGAGCACTTTAACTCGCAAGTCGGAGGTAATTGGGCTAATGCTGCTTGTCTCAACTATGTTAGAACCCAGTTCCAAAACTTGGGTGGGACTAGTAGCAGTGCTTGTTGTGCATATGCATATGGCAGGGGTCGTATCGAATCGACGGCTATGGACAACATCCCCATTGGTGCGGATGTTTTCTTTTCTGGCAGTGGGACTACATGTAGTGGCGGACATCGCGCAGGGCATATAGGCGTATATGTTGGTGACGGTTATATGGTTCATGCAATGAGCCAGAAGATTCGACGTGACAAGGTTTCAACAATTGCGGGCTACAGCAATTTGACTTATATGGGTTGGGGGTGGCATGGCGGCATAACCATTGTCCCCGATGACAATCACAGCCCATATGGCTACTTTGATGTGGTTAAGAGCGACACGGGTAAAGTGTACGTTTATGGTTGGGCGAAGGACCCCGACGATGAGAACGCACAGCTGACGCTTCACGTGTACGTGGGTGGGGATATCGTGGGCGGCGAGGGTCACATCATCAGAGCTGATGTAAGCCGCAGTGACGTTGGGGCGCACGGGTTCAGCTCTTGGCTAGATACCGGATGCTCGGGGAGCACGGAGGTCCACGTGTATGCGATTAACGTCGGCGCAGGAGATAACGCGCAGCTCACGAACTCACCTAGGACCGTTATTATTCCGAGTGACTCGGAGAAGCCCAAGATTACCGACGTGAGTGTCTACAACCTCACGCCCAGCGGGTACGACGTTTCATGTAAGGTGACAGATAACGTCGGTGTCTCCTGCGTGAGATTCCCTACGTGGACGTCACACTCAGTAAACGGAAATGATCAGGATGACATTAGATGGGACGAACAGGCGCACGGGAATGGCACATATACCTACCACGTGAAAGTAAACGACCACAACGGAGAGTGCGGCGTGTGGTATCACACTCACATATACGCTTACGATCGCGCGGGAAACGTGACGGCCGTTGGCCCTGCGGTTAACATCCCTGTGCCGCATGCGATGGCTAACCTTAACGGTAAGACGTACCTGCGCATGGATGCTGGGGTGTCGGACTACCACTCCTGGTCTGAGGCTCAGAGATGGTGCGAGAGGTCCTACTTTTCTGGACGACTCGCCTGCATCACGAGCGAAGAGCAGCTTCGAGCAGTTGAGGGTCTCATCACTTCATCATCGAGCGAGAACATCGGTTGGTGGATTGGGGCGAGTGACACCGAGATAGAAGGCACGTGGAAGTGGGTGAGTGGTGAGCTAGTTGGATACAGCAGATGGCGCTTCAACGAGCCCAACGGTGGTACCGGTGAGAACGTGGCTGCGATGTACAAAGAAGACTGCAAGTGGGTGGACCTCAAGGACCAAGCTTATTCCTCATCCATTGGTTATATCATGGAGGTCGAGGGGATGCACAGCCGCCTCGGCGAGATTGTGACAGATCTTGATGAAGGCGTGTACACCATCAACTGCTTTGATCAGCCCGGCTACTCCTTGGACGTGACGGAGGGTAGTACTGAGTCAGGAGCGAACATCGAGCTCTGGACCGATAACGGGACCGACGCTCAACGTTTCCAGTTCACGAGGAACTACGTGGAGACGAACGAAGGGCGGGTTTCGGATGGTACCTACACCATCACGAACGTAAAGTCTGGAATGGCACTTGACGTGGCGTACGGTCAGCTCACGAACGGCTCCAACGTGCAACAGCATACATTGAACGGTACTCTCGCCCAGCGCTGGTACGTCGAGAGGGGGGACGGCGGTTGCTACTACCTCCGCAGCGCTGTGAACGACCTCTACCTAGACATCCAAGGGGCGACCTTCGCTGACGGTATCAACGTGATCACCCATTCCGGACATGGGGACACAAACCAACGGTTTAGGCTCGTGCGGGCGGAGCACCCAAAGCTCGTGAGTGCCCAACTGTACGATGTGAATCCTGATGGCTATTCTATTCGCGTGGAACTGAAGTCGACTGAGAAGCTGAAGGGCGTCTCATTCGCAACGTGGACACTAAACGACCTCACGAAGCACAACGACAGCGCAAACCAGGATGACGTCCTGTGGACGGCCGGTACCGTCGACGGCTCTACGGCCATCGTTACCATCAACGTCTCCGATCATAATGGAGAGCATGGGGTCTACCGTACCCATATATACGCTCGGGACGTGTACGGTAACCACTACAACGTCGGGGGACTGGGCTATGTTCTGGTGCCCGATGCGATTGCGGCCACTGGCGCGGGGTCTTATTTCCTTATGAGTTCCTCCGCAACCTGGACTGCCGCGCAGGCCGCTTGCGAAGAGTACGGTGCCCTGACGGGTCTGGACGCGCATCTTGTGACGATTGGGAGCAAGGACGAGCAGGCGGTTATATCCGAACTAGTCAAAGGTGGCTCGAAAGACAACTACTGGATTGGCGCAACGGACAAGGCGCGAGAGGGTACGTGGGTGTGGGCTACTGGCGAGAGGTTCGGCACGTACACCAACTGGGCAAGCGGGGAACCTGATGGGGGCACATCAGAGAATAGCGTTGCGATTGAGCGGCTTACGGGTATCTGGCGAGACCATGCTGACGGTGCACACGGCAACTTCGGCTATGTCGTGGAGGTGGAGGGCGACGATCGCGTTGCTCCCGTGATCTCAGACGTGCGTGTGACTGACCTAGACGAGACCGGCTATACCGTGAGCTGCGTCGTGGACGATCCGTCGGGCGTCGACCGCGTGGAGTTTCCCACGTGGGCTGTGAGCAACGGTGACGACGGGAGCAATGTGGCGTGGCCCAAGGGCGACCTGTATGTAGATTCCGATACGGGGCAGACGGTTGCCGAGTTCCGCGTGTCTGTAGCTGACCACGGTGGAGTGGTTGGTGAGTATGGAACTCACATATACGCGTGGGATGCCAAAGGCAACAGGACGAACCCCAATGGCGAGGCGCAGTCTGCGGGTGTAATCCTCGTTCCCAACGCGAGCTTCGCAACCGAGGGTTCACTGTTCTATCGATACGACTCCGGTACTACGTGGACCGAATCCAAGCGGATGATAGACGACCTGTCTGTTGAGGGTGTCCAGTTCGCATCCATTGAGAGCGCGGCCGAGCAGGATGCCGTGTCGTCCCTCATCGCCGGCGGTGGCAAGGCCGCCTACTGGCTTGGTCTCAAGAAAAGCAGCGGTGCTTTCTCGTGGACGGACGGAACGAACTCGAGCTATACGCACTGGGCGTCTGGCCAGCCGGCGAATAGCACAACATACGGAGCCGTCCTCGCATCCAACGCATCGTGGTATGCGTATGCCGATGCGGGGGTAAACGGAAACACATCACAAATGGGATTCATCGCAAAGGTTCGTTACGGCGACCTAGAAGAGGTGCCGGTCTGCACGGGGTCGCACACGTGGAGCGCGTGGATCACGGTCTCGGAGGCTACCTGCTCGAAAGAAGGTCTTGAGGAGCGCTATTGCGAGAACTGCTGGGAGTACGAGACGAGGGCTATTTCCAAGCTCGCACACACGTCTGGTGCCGAGACACACGAGAATGAAGTCTCAGCCACCTGCGACATGCAGGGTAGCTACGATGCGGTCGTGCGATGCAAAGTCTGTGGTACCGTAATTAGCCGCACGAAGAAAACGACTTCTGCCCTAGGCCACGTCTGGGATGGGGGCGTGGTAACCACCAATCCCACATGTACCACCACAGGAGTCCATACCTTTACATGCTCCCGCTGCAATGCAACGCGTACCGAATCCATCCAAAAGATAGGCCACACGCCAGGTGCTCCTGTCTCGGAGAACATAAGCGAGGCGGATTCCTGCCTGCATGGCGGCTCGTTTGACGAGGTCGTGTACTGCACCATGTGCCACACCGAGCTTTCGCGCACCCATAAGGAGCAGCCTGCTGGAGAGCACATGCCAGTAACCGATCCTGCGGTGGCACCGACGTGTACGTCGGACGGACTCACCGAGGGCAGCCACTGCCAGGTCTGTGGGACCGTGTTCGTCATGCAGGAGATAGTGCCGGCAACTGGTCACAAAGTTAAGAACATAGCTGCAGTACCAGCGACATGTACAACTGCAGGTGTCTCTGCGGGCACCAGGTGTGAGACGTGCGGCAGGACACTCTCAGGATGTACTGCAGTGGCAGCTCTGGGACATAACTACAAGGACACCGTGGTTGCTCCGACATGTACCGCGCCAGGACATACTGATCACGTTTGCACGAGATGTGGCAACTCCTATGCTGATGCGCAGGTGCAGGCAACAGGCCATGTGGCGGGAGCCACGACTTATGATAATGAGGTGCCGGCCACTTGCAAAGCTGCAGGACACCGCGACGCCGTCGTACGCTGCTCGGTTTGTGGAAAGGAGATGTCACGTACTACACAGACGCTTCCGGTTATCGCGCATTCATGGGACGGGGGTAAGGTTACCACGAACGCCACGTGCACTGTTGAGGGAGTGCGTACCTACGCCTGCGCGGCTTGTGGGACCACGCGCACCGAGAAGATCGCCATGCTCTCACATAGCGCCAAGCCCGCGGTTCGAGAGAACATCGTGAACCCCACCTGCACCGCAGCAGGCCACTACGACAGTGTTATACGTTGCGCCACATGCAACAAGGAGATGTCGCGACAGCAAGTTGAGGTCACCGCGCTTGGTCACAGCTGGGGTGCATGGGAGGTCGCGCGCGAAGCCACAACGTCGCGTGAGGGTCTCATGATCCAGACGTGCTCCGCGTGCGGGGTCTCCCAGACGAAAACGATTCCCAAGCTACAACTTGTCGATATCTCCGACGCAACCATAAGCAAGATTCCCACTCAGACCTTCGCAGGAAAAGGGCTAGAGCCGCCTACTACGATCAAACTCAACGGTAGCCTACTCACTGCAGGTGTCGACTATAACGCAACTTTCAAGAACAACGTAAACGTGGGTACAGCGACCGTGACAGTTACAGGCAAAGGTGCATTCAAGGGGTCCGTTTCCGCCACCTTCCGCATCGCTCCCAAGGAGGTTGTTGTAACTGCCAACGACATGTATAAGGAACTGGGCGAGGAAGACCCAAAGCTCACGGCCACGGTCGACGGTACGGTCGGCGGGGACAAGGTGACATACAGGATATCACGCCGAGCTGGTGAGGACGTAGGTTCCTACACCATCAGAGTTACAGGTGAGGAGGAACAGGGCAACTACCTTGTCTCCTATGTGTCGGGCAGGCTCACCATAACGGAGCGTGACATCTCTGGCGCAGAGGTGGCGGGCATTGCCAACATGACCTACGACGGGACGGCGAAGAGGCCCAGTCCAAAGGTTACCTTGGATGGCGTCGCGCTCAAAAAGAGCACCGACTACACGGTCTCGTACAAGAACAATGTTAATGCGGGGACCGCAACGGTTGTGTTTTCAGGCATAAATGACTACGCCGGCTCCGTCAAGAAGACCTTCCGCATTGACCCTATGCCGATTGTGCCGATCGTGAAACTCTCAAAGGCAAGCTACGTGTACAACGGTAAGGCGCAGAGACCAAGCCCCTCCGTGAGCGTCGGGTCGGAGATCCTAGATGAGGATGGGTATTCCGTCAACTACACCTCTGGCTGCAAGGCGGTCGGTGAGTATGTGGTAAAGGTCGACCTGGCGGGCAACTACTCAGGTTCCGCGAGCGTCGGCTTCAGCATCGTGCCCAAGGGCACCGTCGTGTCCAAGCTCACGCCCGCTTCCAAGGCTATCACGGTCACTTGGAAGAAGCAGGCAACTCAGACGACTGGCTACCAGGTGCAGTACGGCGCGAAGAAGTCCTTCAAAGGCGCAAAGAGCGTTACCGTCGCTAAGCCTAAGGCCACAAGCAAGAAGATCTCCAAGCTTATCTCCCAGAAGACTTACTACGTGCGTGTGCGCACTTACAAGAAGGTTGGTGGCAAGATGTTCTACAGCGCTTGGAGTGCAGTTAAGTCAGCTAAGGCGAAGTAGGGCGGATTGTCGCTTCCTCATCATGTGCTAGAGGGATAGCAACGCCCGGACCTGATAAAGATTATCAGGTCCGGGCACTTTCCTTTCTTTGCCGCAACCAACAGAATAGGTTTTAGATTCGCGTCTCCAGGACGTTTCAGGGGCATCGTCTGGGAAGGGCACTGAACGACGTGTTGGTCAGCTATCGGGGTAGGGAGGAGGAGAAAACACTCGTTGTAGTATAGTAAACATGTTGTTGGTCAGTTTTTACAAAGAAGGAGAAGGTAAATGGAACGAAAATCAAGAATCAGTGTAACCAGAAGAACAGTTGCTTTATTTGCGCTTTTTATGGTTGTCCTAATGGCAAGGGCCACGCCAGCGTTGGCAACATCGTGGTCGATTGACCATAAAATCTCTGAGTTAAAAGGTACAGTAACTATATATCTAAGCTCGAAGACGCTTGGCCCTGGGCCTATGACTGGTGCATCCGAAAGGTACACCTATAAAAGTAGCGTGACGGGGCTCACGTCTTCTAATCAGAGCGTACTGACGGCTCAGACGTATACTGACACCTACAGCGGTGGTAAAAAATCTGTCGTGCTCAATGCGACGAAGCCCGGAAAATCGACTGTGAGGTACAGATATGGTGGCAAAAAGCGAACTGCTAAGGTTGTAGTCAAGAGGTATGTGAACCCCGTTAAGGCATTCAGCATCGGTGGCAAGAACTATAAGAGCGAGTTCGCAAGCTCTCAGTATTCTTGGTTCGACCAAGGATTCCTGGGCAAGACCGTGAAGGTGAAAGCTGCATCTGGTTGGAGGGTCAAAGCGTTGTACGTGTATACGTGGGGCTCGACCAACCGTAATGGTTCTCTTAAGAAGATCAAGAATGGCGCGAAGATACCGAAGCAGAACGTTCTGGACGTGACGGCGGTCATGCAAAACAAGAAGAGCAAGGGCACAATACACCTCAGCTTTGGCACGATGTAGGGGTCGATTACCGGACGATGAGAAGGCGTGCTGTGATTGCGATCAGTGCAGGTCGATACGCCCCAAGTGTTCTTTAATCGCGAGCAGTGTGGCTTATCCACCCACATTACTCAAAAACACAGCACACCGCGACCCGTGCGATCCGCACAGCTCTCCATCACGGCACGTCACCGGCTTCTTACCCGCCCAGCAGGACAGTGTTGCCAAAAGGGGTCTAGCCCCTTTTGGCAACAAGCATGTGCAGCACGTCAAGTCCCTTGGGCGTGAGTACATACTGCTGATTTCTGCTGCGAGGTCTCTCGGGTATTGTCATCTGGGCCAAATCGGCATCGATGGCGGGTCGTAGATAAAGTTCCCTGAAGCTCTTCGCATCTGACAAGCCAAGCTGCCTTCTGAGCTCGCTTGCAGCCAGCCTCTGCTCACCGAGAGTCATGATGAGTCTCTCGACTTGGGGGGTGACTTGTGGGGTGTCTTGGGGTGTGAGGTGGGGGGACTGAGCGTCGGAGTCAGGGCCCGAGTGGCCGTGTGACCG
>JAUMWL010000020.1:2266-18694 GCA_030529665.1 Coriobacteriales bacterium | reverse complement strand
CCCGCCGCCCGCCGCCCCCCACCACTCCCGCCCCGCCCCGCGGGGGGACCGGGGGGGCATGAGCGGACGAGTCAGTGCCCGAGTGGCCGTCTGACCAAGGGACGTCCCTTGCGAGACTCGCGGCAAACTCGTCAATGGTGCGCTTGAGGTCATCCAACAGCTCGTCTGTCATGAACAGCAGAAACCTACTGGATGTTCCCTCTTCCTGCGCTTCCCTTAGGGCCTTGATGTAGCGAGCCTTAAGGTCGCTTCGCACGATGGAGGGAACCACTCCTCCCTCCATCTGGACGAGGTTCATCATCAGGCGCGCCACCCTTCCGTTTCCATCGGACCATGGATGAATGGTCACGAGTCTGTAATGGGCCTCAAAGGAAAGGTCGTAAACAGCGGCGGGTGACATCGCATCGATGTGTGCCAACCTGTCATTCAGCCACGCAAGAAACTCTTTCGTCCTCGGCTCCACCTTCTCCCAAGGCAGATACGACCTTCCTCCCCGGCCCGCGCTCACGTTTAGCAAACGCAGGTCGCCCTTAGACTCGTCATATTCGCCGTTGGGTGTCCTGTAGAGGGTACCCGTGTTCCTCATCACCAGCGACGAGAATGCCTTGAGCAGAGGAAGGGTGATGACGGTCCTTGCGGATGCCACCTGCACGGCAACCTCGTAAGCGCGTTTGAGGTCGAGGTTCATCATTTGCTCGCGAACCTGCCTATTTGCTGGCAGGATTCCATCGTCAAACATCACGGTGTTCTCGTCTAGGGTGATCGTCGAGCCCTCGATTGCGGTCGAGTGGGTTATGATTGAGTAGAGATGAAGCTTTTCAAATCCAACCTGTCTGCTTACTCCAAGACGGTCAAACTCCGCGAGCAGTTGCTCAAGCCGCATCTCACTTCGCCTCTCCATGAATGCTTCTCCCATGCCATGCGGTTTTCCCTTCGTTGACTATAGCATGGCATCTCTGCGAGCGGGAGCCTTGTACAAAGCATTTGCCAAGAGCTAGGCTTCTGATAGCACCCCTCGATGCCAGCTAATCGCATACACCTTGCCAGACTTGGCTGGGATTGATGGCATCTATCCCAAATGATGCTCGGGCTCGCAGGTCTTCTCCAAAACGCCGTCCTTGTTGTATAGGTAGTTCTCGTACTTAACGAACACCCCATACGAGCAGTACGTACTGAGGTACTTGTCATCGGCCTTGGTCTCGCTTCCAAGCGCGATGCTCTCGTCGCGCGCGACCATGCGCCAGTAGGGGAACATGTTGAGTACCTGCTTGCTGCTAAGCTTCTTGTTGCTATAGAGCGTGAAGGTTCGCCTGTTCTCGTTGCCCTCGGTAATCCGCTTGGTGCTTTCGAGCTTCCAGCGTGCGGCTACGATCTTCCCGTTGCGATACTTAAGGTACATACGATACGTTGCGGCAAGTCCCGTGTACTTGTAGGCGCAGCCCGTCTTTGCGCGTGCCTTTGCAGACGTCTTGTCCCGCGTGACCTTGTAGATTAGCGTGGTATGTGCGTAGTCGGTGCCCCATGCGTACTTGGTGTTCTTTGCCTTTACCCAACCGTTGCGCACCTTCTTTGTTGGGCCAACGTAATAAAAGTGAGTCACCTTTCCGTTTTGCCAAGACCCTCCATTTGTAAGTGACCTCTCGGGATGGGTAAGAATCCACGTGTGCTTTGTGGGTTCGGTTACGATGAGCTTGGACCCAACGGTCTTGGTTTGCGCAAAGGCAGGAGCCGCGAGTCCAAGCACAACGCAAAGCGTCATAACCACCATCAAAACTCGCTTGCGTAAAATGCTCATACGATTAGCTCCTTTCTGCGTTTGTCATGCTAACACTCGCGATCGCCAAATCGTCTCTTTTGATTATAGCCCGCGTGTGGGCCTCGCGAGAAGACCAATGTTGTGGGCGAGCGGAAGACAACGCCGCCAACGACCTCGCCTAAGCATTCGCAACAAACAACCCGGCGGTTGCCCGCATACCAAACAAGAAGTACACTGTTGCAATCTTTGCAGGGGGAAAGGACGCGGTTCATGGCATTTGTTCACTTGCACAACCACACGGACTTCTCGATTCTGGACGGTGCCACGCGCGTGGACGACCTGGTGGGTCGCGCGGTGGAACTGGGCATGCCTGCCGTTGCGCTCACCGACCACGGCTATATGTTTGGCGTGCCCAACTTCGACCTTGCATGCAGGCGCTTTAACGACGGTCAGGCCGACCTCAAGCAATGGAAGCACGACGTGGAGTGCTTTACCAAGGACTGGGACTTGGAGGAGCCCGAGCCCGATGCGCCTGATGCCGGACCGCATGACCGAACCCACGCCCAATGGGTTCGCGACGTGGAGACGTGGACCTCCCACGGTGGCGCGTCAAACAAGGACGAGGCCCTCAAGGCCGTGCAGGCAAACAAGCCCGCGCCGCTCATAAAGCCCATCTTTGGCTGCGAGGCGTACTTTATTACCGACGACCAGATCGAGCGCGGTACCAAGCAGCGTCGCTACCACCTCATCCTGCTGGCAAAGGACGAGACGGGCTACGTAAACCTCATGAAGATGATGAGCAAGGCCGCCAACGAGATGTACTACTACAAGCCGCGCACCACGCTCGCCATGCTGCGTGAGTTTCACGAAGGCATCATTTGCCAGAGCGCGTGCGTGCAGGGCATCATCCCGCAAAACATCCTGGACAACAACTTTGCCGAGGCCGAGCGCTGGGCACGCACATTCCAGGACATCTTTGGTGAGGACTTCTACATTGAGGTGCAGGACCACGGTCTGGACTTCCGCGGGGGCTACAACGATCGCAAGCTCGACGAGCAGCTGGTAAAGCTTGCCCGCAAGCTGGGCATAAAGGTCGTTGCCACCAACGACATCCACTACCTCAGGCGCGAGGACGCGCCCATCCAAGACACGCTCTCGTGCATTGGCACCAACGCAAAGGTGGACCAGACCGACCGCAAGCGCATGGAGGGCACCGAGTTCTACATGAAGTCGGAAGACGAGATGCGCCAGATCTTCTCATGGTGCCCCGAGGCATGCGAAAACACGCTTGAGATTGCCGCTAAGTGCAACTTTGAGCTGGACTGGTCATCCATGTACCTGCCCAAGTTCCCTGGGCTCGAGGATGGAGAGTCCTCGGAGGAACGCTTCCGCAAGGAGTGCGAGGCGGGCCTGGCCATTCGCTATGGCGACGACTGGGACGGCCGGAGCATCAACGGCGTGGACATTCGCGAGCGCTTTGAGTACGAGTACCAAGTAATCTGCACCAAGGGCTTTGCCGACTACTTCCTCATCGTGCAGGAATACGTGCGTTGGGCCAAGCAGCATGGTATTGGTGTGGGGCCGGGCCGTGGCTCGGCGGCAGGTGCCATCGTGGCCTACGCCATGGACATCACCACCTTCGACCCATTGGAGAATGGCCTCATGTTTGAGAGGTTCCTCTCGGTGGAGCGCTCCGAGATGCCCGATATTGACATGGACTTCGACGACGAGCGAAGGCTGGAGGTAATCCAGCACGTGCGCGAGCTCTACGGCGCCGACCGCGTGAGCCACGTCATCACCTACTCCACCATCAAGGCCAAGCAGGCCATCAACGACTCGGCGCGCGTGCTGGACTTCCCGGTGTACAAGGCCCAGCAGCTCTCAAAGATGGTCTCGTCCAGCCCCTCGGCCAAGCTCAAGTTTACGCTCAACAAGACAAGCGGCAAGGAGGACCTCTACAGCCAGGACTTCGTGGATGCCTATGCCAACGATACCGACGCCCGCCGCATCATAGACTCCGCACTCTCCATTGAGGGCCTCACGCGTGGCGAGGGCGTGCATGCGTGCGCGGTCCTCATTGCACCTACCCCGGTAAACGACCACGTGCCCACCAAGCTCGACACCAAGGGCGGTGTGGAGATCACGCAGTACGAGGGCCATTCGGTGGCCGACATGGGCCTGCTAAAGATGGACTTCCTGGGCCTGCGCACGCTTACGGTCATCACCAAAGCGCTGCGCAACATTCGCGCCAACAACTCTACGCCCGAGGCGGCCGCCAATGCGCCCGAAGCCGTGCGCTCCACGCTCAAGCCCGGGGCGACCTCCGTGGACATAGACGTAGACAAGATTCCGTTCTCTGACCCCCACATCTTTGAGCTCATGGGCCGCGGCCACACGGCCGGCGTGTTCCAGATCGAGTCCGGCGGCATGACGGCAACCATCAAGGGCATGCAGCCCAAGGAGTTCAAGCACGTGGTGGCACTCATTGCCCTGTATCGTCCGGGTCCCCTTGGCGCGGGCATGGTGGCAGACTACATCGACCGCATGAACGGCCGCAAGGCGGTGGCGTTCTATGACAACCGCCTGTCCGACATCCTCAGCGAGACCTACGGCACCATGGTCTACCAAGAGCAGGTTATGCAGATCTCCATGAAGATGTGCGGCTTTAGCGCTGGCGAATCCGACAGCCGCATTCGCAAGCCGGTGGCAAAGAAGAAGATCAAGCTCCTTACCAGCACCGTGTTCCATTGGGAGGACGGCTCCGACGAGACGACCTACGACCACTGGATGAACGGCGCGGTAAAGAACGGCTACTCGCGCGAGATCGCCCAAAAGATCTGGGACGACGTGCTTGAGTTCGCGTCATACGCATTCAACAAGTCGCACTCGGCCGGCTACGCCATCCTGGTTATGCAGACGGCTTGGCTTAAGGCCTACTACCCGCGCGAATACATGGCGTCGGTGCTTACCAGCTACATGGGCAAGACCGACAAGATCGTGCACTATCTCTCCGCCTGCCGTCACGAGGGCATCGACATCCTGCCGCCTGACATCAACGAGTCCGGCAAGGACTTCACGGCCGTTCCCGAAGGCATCCGCTTTGGGTTTGCGGGCATCCGTGGCGTGGGCGAGGGCGTGGGAGACGCCATCCTTGCCGAGCGCCAAAAGGGCGGTCCGTTTAAGAACCTGCACGACTTTGTGGAGCGTGTGGACTCCGGCACGGCAAACCGTCGCGTGGTAGAGGCGCTCATCAAGTCAGGCGCGTTTGACTCTACCGGCTATACCCGTCGTCAGCTGCTCTTCTTTGTCGATAAGGGCAACCCGCAGAACATCTTGGACGCGGCGTCCAAGCGCCAGCGCGATCGGGCAAGCGGTCAGGTGTCGTTCTTCGACATGTTTGCAGGGGTGGACGGCTCCGGCTTTGACCAAGACGTTCCCGAGCCAGACGGCATCGAGTGGGACCGCTCCATCAAGCTCGCTCAAGAGAAGGAGGTGCTGGGACGCTACGTCTCCGACCACCCGCTCGGACCCTTTGAATATGCGCTCTCGCAGGCGCGTGACTGCCAGATCTCTGACCTCGAGGCAACCGATGAGGTTGTGGACCCAAGCAGCGGTGCGACCAACTCCGTGCCGCGCATTGAGGACGGCAAGACCATCCGCTTGGCCGGCATGGTGTCGGGAGTGGCAAAGAAGTCCACCAAGTCGGGCAAGGCCATGGCCATCGTGCAGCTTGAGGACATGGAAGGCGAGGTGAGCTGCGTGGTCTTTCCCAACCTCTACGAGGAGTGCGCGGCTACGCTCGCCGGCGAGGTCAACGACATGGGCGAGTCGGAGGGCGACGTCTTTGTGAGCATAACGGGCAAGCTCGAGCGCAGCGACCGCGGAATCCAGGTCATCTGCTCCAAGGTGGATGCGCTTGAGCTCTCGGAGCGGACCAACCGACCCAAGGTAGTTAAGGTGGAGCTCTCGCCCGAGCGCTTCTCGCGCGGATGCATGGAGAAGCTCAAGTCTACGCTAGGACGCTTTGAGGGCATGGACCAGGTGGAGATTCTGGTGCGTGCGGCATCCGGTGACGCGCTTCGCCTCGCGCTGCCCATGAGCGTCGACGCCCACAACAACCTGCTGCTCACCCTCGTGCGCGACATCCTTGGCAAGGAGGGGAGCGTGGCGCTGGTATAGCGCAGCATCCCCTTTGCCTTCTGAGTCCCGCCTAGTTCTCGGAAAACGGGCTTCCCCAGGTAAGGGGGCCAAAGGGCCCCTCAATGGACGGCGGCTGAATGCCGTCTTGCAGCATGTCCTGAATCAGCCCCAGCAGGTCGCTCACCGCCCCCTCCACGGTTTCCCGGTCCATGCCGCTGGGCATGGACCCGCCCTTGAGCTCGATCTCCAGTCCCTCCAACAGATTCGAGAAGCTCGAGTGGTCGCCAAGCAGCTCGTCGGTCTGCTCCGCAGGCTTCATGGCGTTTAGCAGGCTGTCAGCCAGCTGCTTTCCCTGTTTGCGCTCCTCTTCGCTGCGCAGGCGGTCCTGCCACGCCATGCCCTGCGGTATTCGAATGGCAAAAACGGGCCTAGACGACACGACCAAGCTTGGCGGCAATGCGTCTCGAGCGCTTTGGCATGCACGGAATCTCCCCAAAATATCAAGCGTCACCTCGCGCTCACCCTGTCGCGCCACCACGTCGCTTACCGATCTCTCCCATTCCAGATGGGTGGCAAGCGTAACGTCCACTCGCTTGAGCTGCAACTCTCGGTTTGCCTCCGTCTCCGCAAGTCCCTCTATGGCGGGCACGTCAAACCATGTGACCACCTTTGAGTCGATGATGGGCGATATGGTATTGCGCAAGTGCGCCAAGTCTATGAGGTCGCTGCGATATACGTCGCCAAAGGGAAGCAGGTTGGCGGCCATGCACCTTGGCGTTATGGCCTCAACTGCCAGATAGGTCTTGTCAAGGGGCAAGAGTACCATCGCGTCGTTTGCCCGCGCGAGCTGTGCAAGGTACGCCTGCGTCATATCTTCGCAAAGGCACGCGTCCTCACAACCTGTGGCAACGGACTCTGGTAGCAAGTCCAGCGAGACGCGCAGGGCAGCAACCAATCGGCGGGCCGCTTCGGCGTGCTCTTGATCGGGTGCTTGGCCAAGAAGAGCGTGTACGTGAGTGGGACCAAGCGCATCCGATGCCAACACGGCCAAGAGGCTTGACTGCAACCTTCCGTCGAGGACAAGCGCAGCCTCTTTCTTTCCCTGCTTTTGCAGGTGGTCACGCAGACCAAGCACGAGCGTCTCCCACAGATGTAGCGAGCGGTTGTACAGCTCGGGCTCCAAGGTCGCAAGCTCTTGCTGGAGAGCGTTCCCATCCTTCTGCACGGTAATGTCTGCCACCAGCATGTCTTCTTCGAATGCCGGCGCCGAAGCGACCAAGGCACCATTTGGCGCCATCACAAACGAGGCGCCCGTGTACGTTTGCGTGCCGTATTCGCCAAGCGGCCCTACGGCCACGAGCCAAGCATCCATGGAGACCGCATCAGACGCAAAGCGATTCTCGGCAAGGGACGCGCCCAAGGCAGAGCTCGTATCGTCCAAGGCATAGCCGTAGCTGGCAAAGTAAACCACGGCATCAAAACGCTCGGACGAGTCCAAAAGCTCGTCGAGCTCCTCGTAGGTGGTTGCCAACGCCATGCGCATGCCCCCAAAGGCAAACTCGGAGAAGAGGTGCGGGTCCTCGTCCGCATGCCGTTTGCGCCACAGCAAATAGTGGGTCGATCGCAGGGGTGATATGCCGTCTTTGCCTACCAGCATTATCTCGTTTATGGGCTCTTCGTCCATGTCAAATACTACGGGCACCAAGCAGGGACACGCCACGCTCTGGGAGAGCTCGTGCAGCGTTTGCAGCAAATCAATGCGAAAACCCTCGCGACTCGCGTAATCGAGGGGAAACTGCCCCGTAAGCACCGTGAGGGGAAGTGCAAGCAAGTCTGCCCCGCAGTCATGCGCGTTCTGCGCATACCTCTGAATAAGCTCCGAGGTGTGGGCAAAGTCACCCGCACGGGTGTTGAATTGGGCAACTGCTATTCTCATGCCTGGTCCTTTCCTCCGCTCCATCTACTATACGGCATCAATGGCAATCACCCCGCTTGGCAGGACGATTCTCTGCTAAACGGGGTGATTGGGAACCGCAGTCTAGGCGTTGCCAAGCAAAGGGGAGTATCCCCATTGCTTGGGGGCTCTACGCCTCGGCCTTCCAGAGTCCGTGCAGGTTGCAGTACTCGTAGATGGTTACGTCATCTTCACCACCGCATACAAACTCGGTGACGGGCTTTTGCGCGGGATGGAGGTAGTGAATCTCCACGCGATCGGTAGCGGCGAGCGCAATCCACTGGATGTAGTGCGCATCAAGCATGGGGTGCTCCACGTCTCCAACCTGCACCTTAATCTTGCCATCGGCACGGGTTACGGCGGGAACGTGCTTCTCGGTGGCTGCGTCGGTGGAGCCTGCCTCAAGCTTGGTCATGTGCTCGCCGCAGCAATGGGGAACGCAGGTGCCCTTTTGCACCACGGCAACCAGGTTTCCACACTTTGCACAACGATAGAACGTTACTTCGGCCATAATCTACCCCTTTCTGTAAGGAACCTTCACTCTAGTATACCCACACGTGGCATATCGAATTCCCGGAAACGGTGTGTCACTTTGCGGGTCACTTTGCTGGTAAGTGTGCTATTATGGAACAGTCGTTCGCTTGGGAGGTAATGCGTGATCATTTTGGGGATTGATCCCGGCCTTGCACATACTGGATGGGGTGTGGTGGAGACGCGCGGTGCCATGTGCCGTGCCCGCGCCTACGGCTGCGTTACCACAAAGGCGAGCGAGCCGCTTTCGCAACGACTCGGCGCCATATTCACAGAGCTCACGCAAGCCATAGACAAATACGGCCCCACTCAGCTGGCGATTGAGAAGATCTTCTTTGGCGAGAACGAGCGCTCGGCAATCGCAACGGCCCAAGCTCGTGGTGCGGCTATTACGGCATGCGCGCTGGCGGGTCTGGAGGTGGGGGAGTACACTCCCATGCAAATTAAGCAGGCGGTTGTTGGCACGGGTTCCGCCGATAAGCGCCAGGTCATATACATGGTGCGCAACGTGCTCGCGCTCGATCACGACCCCCGTCCCGACCACTGCGCAGACGCCCTTGCGGCGGCCGTGTGCCATGCCAACCTCCTACGTACGCAGGCGATCACGCGCGACCACGCAGCATTGCAAATGATCGAGCAGGAGCGTGCGCAAGCGTTGGCAAACAAGCAGGCCGCGCGGGAGCTTACCGCTGCGGCAACGGCGGCACATGTGCAGCGTAGCTCAAACGACTACGGCACCGTATCGCAGATTCGACAAAGCAGGAGGTCAACATCATGATCGTCTCCCTTACCGGAACACTTGTGGAGTCGGGGCCGACGTTTGCAGTATTGGATGTGGGCGGAGTTGGGTACGAACTGGGCATCTCGTCCACTACGGCAGCAAGCCTTCCTGCAAACGGCACAAGTAACGTGTCACTGTTTACTCGCCTCGTGGTTCGCGAGGGCGCCATCGACCTCTATGGATTTGCGTCCAAGGACGAGAGGACCTTGTTCGACAAGCTGGTGAGCATATCGCACGTGGGCCCAAAGTTGGCCCTGTCGGTGCTGTCCACCCACACGCCCGCCGGTCTTGCCGCCGTGGTCATGGCAGACGACGTTGCGGGAATGTCCAGGGTACCGGGCGTGGGCAAAAAGACCGCCTCGCGGTTGCTCATGGAGCTTGCAGATGTGTTCACAAAGGACCCCTCGCTCAAGGGCATAGCTGCAAACGAGGCGCCCCAACCAGCGCCCGGAGGCTTGACGGCAGGTGCCACAAACGTTCAAACTGACGTAACGGAGGCACTGCTCGCCATGGGCTTTACCTCGCAAGAGGCGGCACTGGCAATCGAGGGCTTCAAAGAGGCAGGAGCCAACACGGTGGAGGCGGCGCTTGGCTACGCGCTCAAGCGCTTGGGAAGGAGAAACTAGCATGTGGGAGGCCGATGCAACAGACCTCTTTGCGGATGCGCGTCCCTCTGGTGCGATTGCGGGCGGCAGCTCACGCGCATCTTCTGCCCGAGCGGTTACGGGCGAGCTCACTGGAGAAGACATCGACGTGGAGAGGAGCCTTAGGCCACAGACCCTCTCGGAGTATTGCGGACAACAGCGTGTGGTAGAAAACCTTCGGGTTCTTATCCAAGCCGCCAAGGCGCGCAACGAGGCTTTGGACCACGTGATCTTCTCGGGTCCTCCGGGCTTGGGCAAGACCACCCTTGCCGGCATCGTGGCAAACGAGATGGGGGCAAAGCTGCGCACCACCTCCGGCCCTGCCATCGAGCGCACGGGTGACCTTGCTGCGATTCTCACAAATCTGGAAGAGGGAGACGTCCTGTTTGTGGACGAGATTCACCGCCTTAACCATCAGGTTGAGGAGGTCCTGTATCCTGCCATGGAGGACTTCTTTCTCGACATCGTAATAGGAAAAGGTCCCGCCGCGCGCTCCATACGCCTGGACGTTCCGCGGTTTACCTTGGTGGGTGCCACAACGCGCACCGGGCTGCTCACAGGACCTTTGCGCGATCGCTTTGGCATCTCCTACCGGCTCGACTACTATTCTGTGGAAGACCTTTCGCACATTATTGGTCGATCCGCACGCATTCTGGGCGTACAGCTGGATGAGGACGCCTCCGCCGAGATTGCATCGCGCAGCCGTGGCACTCCGCGCTTGGCAAACAGGCTGCTCAAGAGGGTACGCGACTATGCCCAGGTGAGGGCTGGCGGAAACATTACCTGGGAGGTGGCGGCCGAGGCACTCTCGTTCTTTGAGATAGACGAGCTGGGGCTTGACTGGATGGACACCAAGATCCTTACGGCGCTGACCACTACGTTTCGCGGACGTCCCGTAGGGCTCACCACAATTGCCAGCGCGGTGGCCGAGGACCCGTCCACCTTGGAGGACGTGTATGAGCCCTATCTGCTGCAACAGGGCCTTATTGTGAGAACCCCTCAAGGTCGTCAGGCAACGCTCGCGGCATTCGAGCACCTAGGCATAGCCCCGTCGGCGCAATGATCGGTTTAGTTTTGGAAGAAAGGACACACGCATGCTACATAAGGATTATTTGCTGGAGGTAATCGAGCAGTTTGTATCGTCGGTGTCGCAAGCCTTGGCTCGCGCTCTGCTTCAGCGCGACTTGGAGGCGGCAGAAGACGTTGAGGCGGCAGTGGCGGACTTGGTGCAGCTCGATCCGCAGACCGCCATGGCTCTTGCACCTGAGTCGTTGGTAACCATGATGCTTCTTTCTGGTACGGGCGACTCTGTTGCGGGGTACGCTGCCTATGCGCTCAACAGGTTGGGCGATTCCTACCAGAACATGGGGGAGTACGAGCTTGCCGAGCTGCGACGCGACCAAGCTAATGCCATTGCCGAGTCGTTTGGGGCAGACCTCAATCAGATTCCGCAGGAGTTTGCCGAGCTTGAGGCACAGCTTCGCAACTAGCTCCCCACATGGCACGTCGTTTCCCGGTGGCACACCCTTTCCCGTAAGCGGTGTGCCATTGCGCTACAAACAGCCGTGTTCCCTGAGGGTTCCACACACTTCGCTATAGAGCTGCCTAAACGTTGTTCCCAAGCCAACGTTGTATACAGCTGCTTCGGAAACGCGTAGCCTCCTCTTGCCTGTCTCGACTTTACTAATAAACGCTTGGTTCGTATGCAGTGCTGCGGCCACTTCTTTTTGTGTGAGCCCTCGTCTTCTGCGCGCATTGCGTAGGGCTATGCCAATAACGTAATCTGTCTTCTTGGTCATGGTTGCCTTGTCTTCTTTGGGTATGGCATAACCATGACACAGATACGCTATTTGCGATAGTGGTTACTTATAGTCAACCATGTGGGTGACAACGAGGGACGGTGCTGTAACGTCAAGATTGGCGTGTATTCTATGCAATTGACTATATAGGTTGACTATAGTCAACCGCTCAAGTTGAGATAGACGCTACGCTGTGCATATGGACATTACGGCAACAAAGAACGACATACGGTGTGGGGTTGGGATGCGTATTCGCGAGCTGCGCGAGTCGCAGAACCTATCGCAATACAAGTTTGCAACTATGGTTGACGTCGACCGCACCTATTTGATTGCGATAGAAAAGGGACGTCGCAATGTGTCTCTTGATGTG
Organism: Coriobacteriales bacterium; assembly: GCA_030529665.1. GTDB lineage: Bacteria > Actinomycetota > Coriobacteriia > Coriobacteriales > Atopobiaceae > RUG440. The sequence continues at coordinate 6,719 of JAUMWL010000020.1, read as the reverse complement.
CTGATCAAGATTGCCATTGGCTTGGATGTGCACATCGCAGACCTGTTTTCCTCGGTAGACGTGGAGATTCAATCCCGATAAGGCGCGTTGAGACTACCAGTGGTGGGCTAGCGACAAGGATGCGTGCTGTGATTGCGACCAGTGTGGCTGGCAGGGTGCTGGGTGTGCTGTCTTTTAGAGCAATGTGGGCAAATGACAACGCAGTGTGCTGTAATTGCGACCTGTGAGAGTCCGCAAGCCACACAGCTCGCAAACACAGCACGCTTCCGGTCCGGACACCCACACAGCTCGCAAAAACAGCACGCCCGACAGCGCCAAACTGGCCAAAAGAACCAAGCGTCACTTACTCGCTTCCGCAGGGCTTCTGTACTCCTGGGCGAGTGCCTCGGGGTGGCTCTTTTGAAGGATTTTGATTGCCGCAAGAACAGCCGACTCAGAGGTGCCCTTCTTTAGGATCTTCTCCAATTGGCGCGCCTGCTTCTCTTGGCGCTGGGCTCGCTCTTGCTCGGTTCGTACGGCGTGCGTCTCAGCGAGGGCATAGATCTCCTCCTGAGTCTTTGGCAGCTTTTTGGTAGAGAGAAACTCCTCATAAGCGTCGCAATAGAGCTCCACCTCGTCGGTAAAGGCAATCTGGTTGCCGTGATCGAGCCACAGCACCTTGTTGCACAAATCCCGGACCTGCGCGATGGAGTGAGAAACAAGTACGCCGGTGGTGCCCCCCGAAAGTATCTCCATCATCTTGTCGCCGCTCTTTTTGCGAAACGCGCCATCGCCTACGCTTAGCACCTCGTCCAGTATGAGGATGTCGGGATCGACCAAACACGCCACCGAGAAGGCGAGCCTGCTCTTCATACCGCTGGAAAGCTGCTTAAACATGTAGTCCTGAAACTCTTCCAGCTCGGCAAACGCAATGATCTCGTCGTACTTGGCGTCTAGGAACTCCCTGGTGTAGCCAAGCATGGCCCCGCGCAAATAGGTGTTCTCGCGCACGGTCATCTCGGCATCAAAACCGCTCGACAACTCCAGCAACGCCGCAATCTTTCCACGGGTCTTAATTCTGCCGCCCGTTGGGATCATAATGCCGGTAACCGCCTTGAGAAGGGTGGACTTACCCGCACCGTTAGAGCCAATAATGCCCAGCATGTCCCCGCGTTGCAGGCTAAACGTTACGTGTCGATCCGCCCAGAACTCCTGCACATGAAAGTTGTGCGTGAGCTTGCGCATAACGTATTCCTTAAGGCCAATGGCCTTAATGTCGCCCGTAATGTAGCGGATGCTCACGTCCTCGCATTCAATGACGTTCATGCTTTCCTCGCAAACACGGTGCAGGCACCCTAGAAGTAGTAGACAAAACGATGGTTGTACTTCTTGTATATAAACGCGCCAATGCCCAAGAACAGCAGTGCGTAAAAAAGAATAAGCAGGTGATAAGAAAACGAGGGGACGGTTGCATCCAACACTATGGTGCGCCAATACTTAATGTTTGCATAAACAGGATTTAGCAAGAACAGCCTCTGCACTTTGGCGGGAAAACTGTCAATGGTATAAAAGATTACCGAGAGGTAGTTAAGAAGCGTTAGAAAGATGTCATAGAGGTATTGGATGTCACGAAAGAACACATAGAGGGCAGATAAGACCATGCCTATACCAATATTCATAATCACAAAACACACAATGGGATACCACAACATAAGCATCTTTGGCGTAAACGTTATGCCATCACCAACGCAAAAAACAAAGTAAATGCCAATGGTAAGGCCATAGTTAATAAGGGCAGAAACGTTTTGCGACAGCAGGAACAAGTATTTGGGAACATTGATCTTGCTTATTACCCCCGCATTGTTCATAAGGCTTGACATGCCGTTTTTTGTGGACTCGCGAAAGTACGCCATGGTTATGTTGCCGCTAAACAGATAGATGACGTAGTGGTTAACGTTTCTGCCAAAGAGCCGGCTAAAGACGAGCATCATCACGAGCAGGTTCATGAGCGGCGAGATTACGCTCCAGGCCATTCCCAAGGCAGTCCGTTTATAACGTTTCTGAAAATCTCTGTTGACGAGCTGCTCAAACAAGAACTGGTTGCTCTTGAGATTGTTTACGACGCGCTGAATCGTCTTTGAAGCCATCTTCTTACCTCTTTGTAAAAGACGCTCATTGCATGCATCTAACGACAGTCTGTTTACCTTAGCACATCGCTTTTGATATAGTTGTGTGCTACGCATAAGCGCAACCAAGCAACACATTGGGGAGCACGTGAACAAACGGCTCGTAACGGGACTCATAAAGCACTGGGACTTTATCCTTATTGACATCCTTTGCCTGCAGGCATGCTACGTGCTGAGCTACTGGATCAACGTGGGGATGCAGAACCCGTATGACGTGTCTAGGTATCGCTATCAGGCCTTTGTTATCTTTGTGAGCCAAATTGTGGTCATCCTGTTCTCCAACAACTACCACGGCATTGTTCGGCGGTCATGGGTCGACGAGATCGCATCCACCTTTACCTACATACTCGAGACGTTTGTCATAGCGCTTGTGTACCTGTTTGCAGTGCACTGGGTGGGGGCGGCGTCTCGTTTGCAGTTTGGCCTTACTTCGCTTTTGTTCTTCTTCATTGGCTATGGACTGCGGCAGCTCAACAAGTTGCGGCTCCGAAAGCAGCGTTTGGCGCGTGGCAAAAAGCACTCCCTCGTGCTCGTTACCTCACACGAGCTCATGGAAGACGCCCTACGCAAGCTCGAGAGTGCAGGCAGTTACGGTGATTTTTTGGTAACCAACGTGGTGCTCATGGACGGTGCGCCACATGGACAGAAGGAGTTCCGTGGTACGCCCGTCTATTCGCTCGATTCGGCGGGGATGGACAAGATAACCCATGATTGGGTGGACGAGGTGCTCATACTGCAGCCAAGCAACATGCCTTTTCCGGGTGACTTTGTGAGGAGCCTCATGCGCATGGGTGTGACCGTAAACTATTCGTTGGAAGGCACGCACTTCTCGGTAAACGATACCCGCAGAATTGGGCCATACGCAGTGCTGACCAGCAGAATCAGAGAGGTTTCCACAGGTCAGCTGCTCATAAAAAGAGTAATGGACATAGTGGGAGGCCTTGTTGGCTGCCTGGCGACGATCGTCGTGTTTGTTGTGATAGCGCCTATCATAAAGCACAAGTCCCCTGGTCCCGCGCTCTTTGTCCAAGAGCGCGTGGGCCGCAACGGCAAGCCGTTTAAGATGTACAAGTTTCGTAGCATGTATATGGACGCGGACGAGCGCAAGGCCGACCTGCAAAAGCAAAACCGCGTGGATGGCGGCCTTATGTTTAAGGTCGATAACGATCCACGCATAATTGACGGGCACAAGCGCAACAAAAAAGGCAAGCCCTGCGGCATTGGCCACTTTATTCGACGCTACTCCATAGACGAGTTTCCGCAGTTCTTTAACGTGCTCCATGGCGAGATGAGCTTGGTGGGAACGCGTCCTCCAACCCTTGACGAATGGGAGCGCTACGATATGGAGCATCGTGTGCGCATGAGCATTAAGCCCGGCATTACGGGATTGTGGCAGGTGAGCGGTCGCAGCAAGATAACCAACTTTGACGAAGTCGTTCAGCTGGACCGAGAATACATAGAGAACTGGAACCTTGCGCTCGACTTTAAGATCCTGCTCAAGACCGTCGTGGTTGTAATCGGTGGCCGAGGTGCGCTATGAGTGCCAAGACGACCGTTTTGGTTGCCGCCCACAAGCCCTATTGGATGCCTTCTGATGAGCTCTACCTTCCCGTGCAAGTAAACGCCGCCCATGCCCGGCAGCTTATTCCAGGGTTTCAGCCAGACAACACGGGTGACAACATCTCGGACAAGAACGCGCGCTACTGCGAGCTTACGGCGCTGTGGTGGGGTTGGCGCAACTTGGAGTGCGAGGCCCTGGGACTGGCGCACTATCGCAGGCACTTTGTGGGCAAGGGCGACAGGCGCACACTTACCAGTTGCGAGGCGGAGGCCCTCCTGGCAAAGGCTCCTGTGGTGGTGCCAAAAAAGCGCAACTATGTAATTGAGTCGATTGGCTCGCACTACGCCCACACGCACGACGGCTCCCAGCTTGAGGTGCTGCGCCGCTCTGTCGGACGGGTGAGCCCGCAGTACGTTGGTGCCTTTGACGCATGCATGAAATCGACGAGTGCCCACATGTTCAACATGCTCATTATGCGCCGCGAGATCCTCGACCCTTATTGCACGTGGTTGTTTGACGTGTTGGCCGAAGCCGAGCGCAACATAGACTTTGAGGGCATGTCCGCCTTTCAGGAGCGGTGCATGGGCAGGCTGGCAGAGCTTCTGCTCGACGTATGGATTGGCTCAGAGGGCGTACCCTATGCCGAGGTGGGCATCCGCGAGCTTGAGGGAAAGAACCTCGTCAAGCGCGGCACGTCCTTCTTGGCGGCCAAGTTTCTGGGCAAGTC
>JAUMWL010000020.1:0-2166 GCA_030529665.1 Coriobacteriales bacterium | reverse complement strand
CGCTACTCCTCCAGGGCGTAAGGGCCAAAGTCCAGCTCCAGGTACGCGTGATGCTCGCGCTCCTCCGGCTTTGGAATGCGCTGCCAGTCGCCATAGTAGGACGAGAGGTACTCCTCCGCCTCGGCGGGAATCCTTACCGTGCGTCCCTCAAAGGTGGCCTCCCGGCTCTTGGCAAACACGTCGCGCTCGCACATCTCTCCCCAATAATGCCCACGACCGGCGGGAACGGCCACAAGCTCGCTGTCCTCGTCCTTGCAAAGAGAATACACGCGCGTAACGATTTTGCTCCACGTGCCAACGGGAAGGATGGCCGTAGGCAGCCCGAGCAGTGCCTTGGTGCGCACCACTCGCGCAAAGTCGGGATTGCCCTCGGCAAACGAGAGGTAGAACGCCCGATCGCGCCAAAACCGCCGGCACGTATACAAGAACCCGGTGGCCATGCACGCAAAACCATGCAGCCCGCGCGCCACGCGGTTGTTGTACACGTTCTCTATGGGAAACACGTCTATAAAGATGCCGCACTCATCAAGCCCACAGTCGTCGTGCATGCGCATCACGGTGTCGCGCAGGCGCACGCGGGCGATTGCCGTGCCGACCTCTGGCGTTAGCTCGGGCGCCTGAACGCTGTATTTGCTTGCAAAACGCTGTGGAAACGTGGCAATAAACCGGTCGTAGTCGGCGCGTGGCATGTCTATGTCTATGTCATCGTCCCAGGGAATAAACCCGCCGTGACGCACGGCGCCAAGGGCTGACCCGCCGCTCAGCACGTAGCCAATGCCTTCCTCGTCGCAAAACGACGTTATGTCGTCCAGTATGGTGAGCAGGATTGCCTGCAGCTTGTGCAGCGTGTCATCGTCTATCATCACCATGGACGGGGAGACGATGGTCTTCATCTGGTTTACGGTAGAAAGCTCCATGTGCACCCCAAGAATTGTCGCGAGTGTCTGTACTATGACAATACGATAACTCTTTGCCAAGGAGTGTGTGGATAACAACATGTCAGAAGCAAAACGCAAATTGGTGGATGCGGTCAAACGGGCTTATTACTTTGGAGTGGTGGCAAACGCATATCGTCTGCGCTCCCTTACCCCTACAAAGCGGAAGGCGGCCCTCTTTGTGGAGGTCAAGAGCGAGGTTGCGTCCAATAACTTCCTGGCAATGATGGATGAGCTCAAGCGTCGCGGGTACCAATGCGAGGTGTACTCATGGGGAAAACATCGCGTTTCTGGCGTCCGGCTAGTGGCCCGTTCTGTGGCCCTTGCCTGGAAGGCGGCTTCCGTAAGCGCCGTCTTTCTCTGCGAGACATGCATGGCCGTTGGCTGTCTTCCCGTTCGGGCGGACTCGAGGGTCGTGCAGCTGTGGCACGGGTGCGGTGCGTTTAAGAAGTTTGGCATGAGCACCGCCCAGAAGATCTTTGGCGATTCTCGCGATCGCAAGGAGCTGTTTCCCGAGCACCTTAGCACCTCGCTCGTAACGGTAAGCAGCCCCGAGGTGCGATGGGCATACATCGAGGCCCTTTCCATGGAGGACCGGCCAGAATGCGTTCAGGCGCTCGGCGTTAGCCGTACCGACGTGTTCTTTGACGATGCGTATCTGCAGGCTGCGCGCGACGTAGCCATGTGCCACGTGCCCGCCATGCAAGACAAGCACGTGCTGTTGTATGCCCCCACGTTTAGAGGGCAGGTTCAGACGGCAACGGCACCGGAGTTCCTAGACGTAGAGCTGCTTCGCAACCGACTGGGTGATGACTGGGTATTGCTCATAAAGCAGCACCCCCATGTAAAGCGCCGCCCCGCAATCCCTGCGTCGTGCAAGGATTTCGCCTTCGATGTAAGCGACGCGCTCTCCATAGAGTCGGCGATGATCGCGGCCGACGTATGTGTGACTGATTATTCGTCGCTGGTGTTCGAGTGGTCGTTGCTTAGGCGGCCCGTGGCGTTCTTGGCGCCGGATCGCGACGAGTACGATGACTGGCGGGGTTTCTATTACGACTACGACCAGATGACGCCTGGTCCGGTGCTCCAGACGACCGCGGAGCTGGCCGATTGGGTGCTGACTGCGCGCGAGGACTTCGACTATGTCGCGCTCGAGGCATTCCGAGAAGAGTTTATGAGCTCCTGCGACGGGCACGCCACCCAGCGCATCGCCGATGCAGTGCTTGGGGTG
>JAUMWL010000116.1 GCA_030529665.1 Coriobacteriales bacterium | reverse complement strand
GTGCTGTGATTGCGAGCTGTGTGGGTCAACTAGCCACACAGCTCGCAATCACAGCACACCTCCGGGCGGGGAACCCACACAGCTCGCAATCACAGCACACGTACCCGCAGGCCAGGGAGCTAAGGCCGCGCGAATCAGGCGACGTGCGGTCGCCCGACCGGATTTGAGCGGGCTCATTGCTCCAGCCGCTCGATGCGGCAGAAGTGACGCTTGGTCTTCGCGTCGTAGGTCACGCCCACCAAGAGCACGGGCACCCCCAGGTCACGCAGGACCTGGGGGTAGTCGCGGTCACGAATCTGGTCGATGGCGGCGCGCACGGGTTCGTCCAACTTGAATCCAGCGTGGAGTCAAAGAGTGAGACGAGCCCGGTCTTGTCCACGTACTCGTCGCTAAGTATGGTTGAGAACCCCTCGTTGCCCGGGTTTACGTAGCGCCCCATAACACTCCCCTCCCGCATTATGCATGCCATGAGTATACTATGCCCGGAACTGGCTGGACGAGCAATGGGGATACTCCCTTTTGCTCAGGGCATGGCTGCCATACGAGCGGCCATGCCCTGAGCAGGTATCGCTGCTGATTAAAACATGAGCTCGTCAAAGGTGTGCAGACCCAAGTCCGCATCCAAGAGCTTCTTTGCGCAGGCAACCGCTCCCGCGACAAAAATCTGCCTGCTGGTGGCGCGATGCGTGAGGCAAACCTCCTCGTCCGCGCCAAAGAAGTGCACCTCATGCGTGCCCGCAACCGTTCCTCCACGCAGCGCATGCATGCCAATCTCGCGTTTGGGACGCGCCCCCACGATGCCCGAGCGACCATGCGCCACAGCGCACTCTCCCGCAGGATTCACCGCTTGCAGCAAGGCTACGGCAGTACCCGACGGAGCGTCGGCCTTCTGGTTGTGATGCGTCTCAACAATCTCGATGTCCCAGCCTTCAAGTGCCTGTGCAGCCTGAGCTGCCATGCGACGAAGTACGGCCACGCCGAGCGAGTAGTTGGACGACCACACCACGCGAGCGCACGACCCCAGCTCCTCAAGCGTACTCAGCTCGGCATCGCTCAGACCGGTTGTGCCAGACACCAAGGCGGCACCGGTGCGACGCACGTAGGCCGCAACATGTGGCAACGCGGAGGGTCGGGAGAAGTCAATCACGAGGTCAACGGCCGGGGCAACTTCGTCAAGCTCGTCGATGTTCTCCACATCGTATCCGCCCGCATACTCAAGGCCCCCATCAGCCTCCACGGTCGCCCTTACGAGCGAACCCATCTTTCCCGCGGCACCAACGACGATAACCTTAGCCAAGAAGACCAGCCTCCCTCATTACCTTCTCCACGCGCGCGCGGTTTGCGGCCGCCATGGGATAGAGCGGCATGCGATAGGTCTCCTGTATGAGGCCCATCATGGCAAGCGCGGCCTTAACCGGAATGGGATTGACCTCGCAGAACAGCGCATGCACCAGGTCCAAGCCGTCGAGCTGCATGCGCAGCGAGGACTTGTAGTCGCCTCCCAGGTAGCTGGCAACGAGCTCGTGGCATAGACGAGGCTGCACGTTTGCCCACACGCTAATGACGCCCGAGCCGCCCAGCGACAGAATGGGCACTATCATGTCGTCGTTTCCGGAATACATGCGGAAGTTGGGCGAGAGATGGCGCGCCACGCTGGTGGCGTAGCTTATGGAGCCGGAAGCCTCCTTGATACCCATCACGTTGGGATGCTCAGCAAGGCGAATCACGTTTGCCTCGCTGATGGAGCAGCCCGTACGACCGGGAATGTTGTACAGGATGGAGGGAATCTCGGTGGCGTCGAGCACCGTGGTAAAGTGGCGATAGATGCCCTCCTCGTTGGACTTGTTGTAGTACGGCGTAATGAGCAGCAGAGCGTCGCAGCCAATCATCTGCAGACCCTTGGCCTTGTTGAGACTCTCCGCGGTAGCGTTGGAGCCAGCTCCGCCAATTATGGGAATGGCACCGTTGACGCGATTGACCACGTGCTGGGCCACTGCCACGTCCTCGGCGTCGGTCATGGTGGAGGACTCACCCGTGGTGCCGAGCACCAAAATGCCGTCCGTCTGGTTCTCTAGGTGAAAGTCAACCAAACGGTCGAGCGCCGCAAAGTCTACCTCGCCATTCTCCTTAAAAGGGGTGACCAGAGCCACTATGGAGCCAGTGAGGTCTCGTACGTCTGTTGCCATGCTGCCTTACCTCTCTCTCGAAGTGCATCTATAAAAAACAATCGCCTGCAGGAACAAACCTTACAGGCGATGTGCGAGCTTGCGCTTGGCATCCCGGTAAGATAGCGCCCCTACGAGTAACCCATTGCTCGCAGACAGTCCTGCGAGTATTTCCCGCAAGCCCACCCGCACATGCCGCCGCATATGCAAGTTCGGCGAGCCTCGCCTCCTCCTGGCATCATTGCCTGCCGGCTACCCCAGAAATCTTCGTGCCCGCTCCTCTATCTGTGAGTTTTAGGCTAGCACGTGCGGATTTTTGTGACAAGCGCAGTTATCACGCTGGTAACCTTGGTTGGCGGATTGGGGTCTGGCCCCAAATCGCATCCCCAAGGATCGACATCTTGCGCAAACGTTTATCGAAGATTACGATAATGGGGCAAACTCGATTAGTGAGGATGACCATGACCCTACAACAACTGCGCTATCTTATTGCCATCGCCGAGTACGGCTCCATTAACGCCGCGGCCTACAACCTATATGCCAGCCAATCAAACCTTTCCACGGCAATTCGCGATTTGGAGCGCGAGCTAAAGATCAACATATTCAAGCGATCGAACCGCGGGGTAACGCTCACCAGCGAGGGCACCGAGCTTCTTGGCTACGCTCGACAGGTGGTGGAGCAGGTAAACATGCTGGAGAACCGCTACACCAAAGGCGACGCAGGCCGCATGCGTCTTGCCGTGAGCGCTCAGCACTATGCCTTCTCGGTACAGGCCTTTGTGGATGTAATACAGCAATGCAACACCGATGACTATGAGTTTGTTATGCGCGAGACCTCCACGGGGCAGATAATCGACGACGTGGGCAGCTTTCGCAGCGAGATTGGGATCTTGTTTGTTGACGACTTCAACAAGCGCGTGCTCCACAAGGCCTTTGAGGATGCCAGCCTCACGTTCCATCCTCTGTTTGATGCGCAAATCCACGTGTTTGTGGGCGAGAGCCACCCCCTTGCCTCGCACGAGGTCGTAGAACCAGAGGAGCTCGAACCTTGGCCGTACCTCACGTTTGAGCAAGGGTCCTACAACTCGTTCTATTTCTCTGAGGAACCCCTCTCGTACCTGCCTCATCGCAGGCTCATACGGGTGAGCGATCGCGGCACCATAACGAGCTTGCTCACGCATCACAACGGCTACCTGCTCTCCACGGGCGTCCTCTCCGACGAGATGCAGACGGGCATTGTGTCCATACCCCTCAACACCGACAAACGCATGCGTGTGGGCTATCTTATCCACAAGGAGCGAAAACCAGGATACCTGCTACAGAGCTACATCAAGCGTCTGTCGGACATAGTGCGGAACAACCCCAACGTACAGGCATATCTGGGCGACTAGCCAAGCAACGGAAGACGACGGGGAGCATCCCCAACGCCCGTACCACCGCCCAGATATTTATTTACGTTATAAATTGTGTGAAGAACTTGCGAAGTTGCGCTGCTTCCAACCCCTTGCGTTGGATCTAAGTCCATGTAGCCGACAATTCCTGGCCCTGGCTTGGCAAAGAATCTAAATCGTTTCCTTTATTGTAAACAGAGCTCTCCTTCAAAGGTTTTTTCAATCTGAGGGAACCTCACGTATGATGCATATACTGTGATAATAAATGCATAATCCTGTTTTGTTTGCTGGAACTCGCTAGGTTGGCCTGAATAACATTATTATAATCATTGACACATTGTCTAAATCGTCAATGATTTTGGGGGATTGCTTGCTTAAATGTGTGAGCATTGAGCTGCAAGTCACGCGACGTTCCACTTGATAAAAACGCCAACATCCATGGTTCAACGTGTGCAAGCAAAGGTTGTTCCCATAAAAATAGGAACAATGTTGACACCATTTTGACGCAAATCATCCTATAATCAGGAACGAACGAAGGTGCACGTAAAGTTGAGCTAGGTGCGAGCGTTGCGTGCCATGCTCCAATTTTTAGAAGCGAGGGCTGGAATGGTGAATTGCATAATTGCAGTTGTTATACTGGGAGAGAACAGCTTGGTTACGTGGTTTGACGACGGCGTTTCTAAGCGCTACACGGCCAAGGATCTGGGCATAGACAATGCCGACGACTTTGCGTCCGCTCACATTAGCGCAGACAGCACCATGCTGGTTTGGAACAACGCAGAGGGCATTTCCGCCCAGGACCTCTACGAGTTGGGCGAGGTCGTCAATTACGTTGAGAACGAGAAGCACCATCTGCTTAAGACCCTCTCCGAGATTCGCCGCGAGGCCTCCTTCTCGCAAACTCGTCTGGGTGAGGCCGCTGGCATTCGCCAATCCGTGATCAGCCGCATTGAGGGTTGCGAGATCTCGCCACAGATAAACACGCTGCTCAAGCTCTTGGCACCCTTGGGCAAGACGCTGGCCATCGTGGACCTTAAGGACAGCGAGTAGCAGCGGCTTCCAGTTGCAAAACATGCGACGGCACAGGTTTTCCGGAAGCCTGTGCCGTTTTTATTGCCGCCCCAGCTAGGCAATGGGGATGCTCCCTGTGCTCGTTCGCACTATTCTTTTTCGAGCTTGGCGTTGAGTATCTGGCCAAAGAGCTTGGGGTTTCCCGTCCCGCGAGCCGCCTTCATGCATTGGCCCACCAAATACCCCACGACCCTCTTGTTGCCATCCCGGTATTGTTGCACCTGGCCAGCACAGCGCAAGAGAACTTGGTCTGCGATTGCCGCAAGGGCAGCGACGTCTGTGCTCTGGCGCATGCCGCGCTCGTCCACGACCCTGCTGGGATTCGCATCCGTGCCATCCACGATCTGGAGAACCTCGCGAGCCTGCGCAAAGGTAATGGCTTCTTTGGCAAGCAATCCAGAAAGGTCCGCCACCTGCGCAGGCGTAACCTGACGCACGGCGGGAACAAGGTTGATCATCACGTTGGCAATGGTCCCCACCAGCTCGGGTTCCCGCGCAACGACCTTCTGAAAGAAGTCCGCCACCGCAGGATCGGCCGCGAGCTTTGACGCATCGGCTACCTTTAGCCCATAGTCGGCTACGTAACGGTCGCGCTTGGCATCCGGCAACTCGGGAACGCGCGCACGACAGCGCTCGATCAACTCCTCGGGCAGGTCAAACGGTGCCAAGTCTGGATCTGGATACATGCGATAGTCATCCGCGGTCTCCTTTACGCGCATGACCACGGTGCGCCGTTTGCGCGGCTCCCAATGGCGCGTCTCCTGACGCACGGTACCCCCAGCCTCCAGCACCTCAGCCTGACGACAAATCTCGTATGCAAGCGCATCGTGCAGGCTCTTTAATGAGTTGAGGTTCTTCAGCTCGGTCTTTGTGCCCAGCTCAGTCGCCCCTCGCCTGCGAATGCTCACGTTGCCGTCGCAGCGCATGGATCCTTTCTCCAAGGAGCAGTCGGAAATGCCCAGCGCAAGAAACGCCTGCCGGAGCTTCTCCATAAACAGACGGGCTTCTTCGGGAGTGCGCAGATCGGGTTGCGTAACCAACTCGATGAGGGGCGTCCCGCATCGGTTGTAGTCTATGAGGCTCTGTGTCGCACCTCCGATGCGTCCCTCCGCGCCACCCACGTGCACCATCTTTGCCGCATCCTCCTCCATGTGGATGCGCAGTATGCGGATGGTGGTCACATACGACCCGTCAGCGTCCTTGCAAACGGTAAGGCCGGGCCGCTCCTTGGCGGCGTCGGCGCAAACCTCCACGTCCAGATGACCATGCATGCAAAACGCCACCGGCCCTTGGGTCGTCTGGTAGTTCTTTGCCATGTCCGGGTAAAAGTAATGCTTGCGATAAAAGAGCGTGCGCCTCTGAATCTGGCAGTTGGTCGACAAGCCCGCCATCACAATGGCCTCGATGGCCTTGCTATTGGGCACGGGCAGGGCACCGGGCAGACCCAAGCACACGGGGCACACGTTGGTGTTGGGCGGGTCGTCGTGGCTGAGCTTGCAGTCACAGAACATCTTTGTCTTAAGAGCCGTGAGCTCCGTGTGGACCTCGAGGCCAATCACGGCCTCCCAATCCAGGAGGGCTTTGGCAAGCTTCCTCATGCACGCTCACCTCCCGACAGGCAAAGGGGAGTATCCCCATTGCTTGCAAGGCCGCGTTCGAGCGCGTGAGCAATGCGCAGCAGCTTGTGGTCGAAAAACGCCGGGCCCTGGAGCTGGGCAGCGAGTGGCATGCCTGAGTCTGCGCCCAGACCCACCGGCACGCTTATGCCACAGTTGCCGGCAATGTTGCACGATATGGTAAAGAGGTCGGCGGCATACATCTGCGTAGGGTCGCTCACCTCACCAAAGTGCCAGGCAACCGTAGGTGTTACGGGCAGCAATATTGCGTCGCAGCGCTCGAATGCCGCGCGGTAGTCGTCGGTGATGAGCGTGCGCACCTGCTGGGCAGGATAGTAATACGTTTGATAAACGCCAGAGGCCAGCAGATACGCCCCGAGCATCTGGCGTCGCTTTGCCTCCGCACCAAACCCGTGGGCACGAGACAGCGCGGTCTGTTCCGCAAGCGTTGCGCAGCCCGGCTCCCTATACCCAAAGCGCACGCCATCAAAGCGCGCAAGGTTGCTAAAGGCCTCGGCAGGACCAATGACGTAGTAGGCGGCAATGGCCGATGCCATGTTTGGCAGCTCGACCTCCACAAGCTCGATTCCCTGTTCCCCCAACGCGCGCTGGGCCACCTCCATGCCTTGGCGAACCTCCACGCTCAGGCTCTGGTGCTCCATCAGACGCGGGATAACACCCACGCGCATGCCCTCCACGAGCTTATCCAACTGGCTCAAGAAGTTCACCCTAAAGTCCTGCGAAGTGGAGTCAAGCTTGTCGCGACCGTCTGCCACAAGAGCGTTCATGGCAAGTGCCACGTCGGACACGGTGCGACCAAGCGGTCCCACCTGGTCAAGCGAGGAGCCAAACGCTACCACACCGTAGCGGCTCACCACGCCGTAGGTCGGCTTCATGCCCACCACGCCGCAGAACGCAGCAGGCTGTCGAATGGAGCCACCCGTGTCTGACCCAAGCGACAAGGGCACCTCGCCCGAAGCAACCGCTGCGGCACTGCCGCCCGACGAGCCTCCGGGCACGCGCGAGGCATCCCAGGGATTGCGCGTTGGATAGAACGCGCTGGACTCGGTGGAGGAGCCAAAGGCAAACTCGTCCATGTTCGTCTTGCCCATGGGGATGGCATCGGCGTCCAGCAGGCGTCGTACGCAGGTTGCCGTATAGGTGGACTCGTAGCCGCCAAGCATGCGCGAGGCGCAAGTCGTGCGCGTGCCCACCAGATTCATGTTGTCCTTAAACGCCACGGGCACGCCCGCAAGAACCCCGAGCTCTTGCTTGGCGGCACGACGTGCGTCTATGCGTGCGGCTGCCTCAAGCGCAAGGTCGGCACTTACCTGCAGGAACGCCTGCACACGCGGCTCGTTTGACGCTATGGCGTCCAGAGACGCACGAGCGACCTCCGTTGCAGAGAACTCGCCCGCGGCGACGCCCGCCGCAATCTGAGCAGCGGAAAGTCCGTCAAGATGCACCGTCATTTTCCTCCAGACACACGCCAAGGATAGAGGGCACGCAAAAGAGGCGGCCCTGCCTCACCGCGGCATTGCGGAGCACCTCGTCCACACCCAGCGCCCTGCCGTTTGCATCGGGCTGGTCGTCGGCCATTACGTTACGCAGGCCACCGATGGGGTGAAACGTGGGCTCCACCCCATCGAGGTCGTACTGGCGAATGGGCTCAAGCATTTGTATGGCCTCGTTGAGATAGGCATGCATCTGGTCGAGCTCTTGTTCGGTAAGGGCAATGCGGGCGTAGTCCGCAATGCCCCGCACGTCATCCTTGGTGAGTGCCATGGCCCACGCTAGGCCTCGGAAACCCGATTGGTAACGACGCGTTCCATTACCGTTGCCAAGTCCTCGCCCTCGCCCATCGTTGCCTCCACGTGCAGAGGGCTTCCGTTAAAGTCGACCCAGGCATCGACCTTTCGCATGGCCAGGCCCGTCTCGCTTGCGTCAGTCACCTCGCTCACCGTGGCAAGGACCGTGTGGGAGGCGACCTCAAGCTTCTCGGCATCGTCTTCCGGCGTGTCGGCCGGTGCAAAGTCGTACATGGTGGTGCGCATGATCGCGTCGGGGTCGTCGTCTTCCAAGAGGGACACCTTGTGCTCCTCGTAGGACAGGAGCTCGTCGTTGGCACGACCGATCACCAGCTGCTTTGTGCCATCGGCGTTGGATATGGCGAGGTCTGCGGCATACGACGCCGCATCCACAGACTCGTCCCTTTGCGCAAACGAGAGCGGCTCGTAGGCCATTTTGACAAGGTCCTCGTCCAAGAAGTCGGCCGAGCTCCCCTCCGCAATGGTGAACACGGCATTGCAGGAGAAGGCGCATTTGTCACCGCGCTGCTCGTAGGTATAGAGCGTCACAACCGAACCGGGATTCCACCCGTCCTCCTCTGCCTCCATGTCGAAAATGCCCATGTCACCTTGGTCGGAGTCAGCCCTAAGATAGGCAACGTGATGCCCATCCAAGTCGATGTGGCTCACGCCTTCCGCGCCGGCAAAGTAGCTCTCCTCGGTCGTGCGGCTCCACGACTCCTCTTCGCTCTGCGCGCCGGCCTCGTTCGTGTAGGCATAGGCAAACGAGGCGTTGCCCCATGGAAACACGACGTTGGTATACGTAATGTTGTTTCTTGTCCACCCAATCGAACCGACGCTCTCCCACGCGTCGGGCTGGCGTACGACGCAAATCTCCTGCAGGCCATAGTCCCCGTCGTTGGACCCCTGGTCAATGGTGGCATCGCTCACAATGTACTTGGCCCCTTGGTAGGTTGCCACATCAGCGCCAGTGTCCGACACGTCTATGCGCGAGTCCTTGCCCTCGCTCGTGTCGTCCTTGGTGTCAGGCTTTGACTCCGCGGTCGTCTGCGTAGGCTCGTCTGCCTTTTGCTGAACTTGTTCCTCTGTTGTTGAAGAGGTCTCTTGTGCGGGTTGCCCGCAGGCGACGAGCAAAACAGCGGCGCACAAGGCACAGAGGAGTGCCGCAAAAGCATGTGTTTTATGATTCATGGTCATCCCCCAGATGCTTCTCTATATCTGCCTTACCGACTGGGCTCCCTCGGAGAGCATGGCATCACGGATTACGTCCAGCTCCAGCCCGTCTTCCAGCCCCATAACGGCCGTGATGGCCATGGCAAGGTTTGCCCCACCAAATACTATGACGTCGTTGCCCAGACCATGGTTATCAAGCACGGAGAGAGCGTTCTTTTGGGGCGACCCACCTGCAATGTCGGCCAGCAGCACCACTTGGTCCTCGGCAGCTATGTCCGCGATGAGCTTTTTAAACTCCTGGCAGAAGCCCTCTGGGCCCATGCCCTCTTCCATTCCACACGAGCGAATAAACTCACGCGGCCCAAGCAACATCTCCAACGCGCTTTGCAGTCCGCTTGCAATCTTGGCGTGACCAACAAGCAGCAAATATCTCATGGGTGTCTCCCCTCCATA
>JAUMWL010000019.1 GCA_030529665.1 Coriobacteriales bacterium | reverse complement strand
AGGCCTACGCCTGGATGTCCCAGATTCTAATCTCGGCGCTCGGCGCCTTTACGTCCACGGAGTATGTCGTGGGATAATAGCGCGTGGAGAACGCCAACACGCCATCGTTTACAAAGACCTCGATCGACGACGCGTCGCCCACCACACGAACCTTGTTGAGGTAGTCAAGGCGCTCGAAGCGCTGCATGCGGCCAGCGCCAACGGACTTCTCGCCCTGGTTGGTAAAGCGCATGGCAAAGCGTCCGCTCTCCCACGTAAGTACGAGCTCGTCTGCAATCGTCGCCTTAAACTCGCGGCTCTGGATGCCCACGACCTCCATGTCAAAGCATTTGGTGTCCTCTACCCTGAGCGCAGCATCCGAGAAGCGCCCATTGTGACGGTACCGCTCAAGCTCACGCACAGGCATCTGCAGGATGCGACCGTTGCGTGCCGTAATCTCGCGCGGGATGGTAAAGCAGTGCTGCCAGCCATCTTCCACCGTGAGGTTGCTGTAGTACTTCTCGTCGGGCATGCCCATCCAGCCAATGAGGATGCGCCGTCCACCAACCGTCTCGAAGGTCTGCGGGGCATAGAAGTCAAACCCAGCATCCCACAGCGCAAACGGATTGAGCTTGCACTCGCTCAGCACGTCACCTTGTAGCACAAAGTAGCCCGACTGATAAACGTTGCGACGATCCCAGTCGCCACCGCGAAGCCCCTGCGGAGACACCGACAAGATCTGGGCAATGTCACCGCGGGCGTCATCTGCGACCTCAAAGTAATCCGGACACTCCCACATGTAGCCAAAGGGCTCGTCGGAGGTGATGCGGTTTACCAAATGCCACTTGTCAAGATCGTCAGACTCGAACACCAGCACCTCACCTGTATCGTCCTTTCGGCGCGCACCCTGCACCATGTAGTACTTTTTTCCGGAGCGCCACACCTTGGGATCGCGCACGTGGTTGGTGTCATCCTCGGGATAGTCGGCATTGTCGAGCACCAGGCGTTTGTGGCTAAAGTTCTGCCCGTCCTTGCTGGTTACGTGGATGGTGTTTGCCTCGCGCCCGCTCATTACATAGTCGTAGCCCTCGGTGTCCTCGCGTTTTACGTTGCCCGTGTAAAACACGTGCATGGTTCCGTCGTCCTCCACAAGAGCGCTGCCCGAGTAGACGCCACCCACGTCAAAGGGCTGGTCGGGATACAGGGCGGTGCCCTCGTAGTTCCAAATGACCATGTCTTGGCTCGTGGAGTGCCCCCACATCTTTACGCCACCTGCGGCATTGAAGGGAGAGTACTGAAAGTAGGCATGGAAGGTGTCGTCTAGCTGGGCAAGACCGTTGGGGTCGTTGAGCCAGCCCACGGGTGGGGTAAGGTGAAACTCCTGGGCAAAACGTCCATGATTTGCAGTGCTCTCGACGATCTTTCGCAGGGTGTCGAGGTCGGCGGCAAGCGGATTGCTCATGCATGCTCCTTATACATAATCGCTAGGCAGATGCGGTGTTGTCCACACGTTCAATCATAGATTACTACGAGCTCGCCACAAATCCACGATTAGGGAGCCACAAAAGACTAACAACAGCTATTGGCGGAAGGGTCGCGCCGTACTCCCTGGAGGACCAGAGCCCTTTTTTACAAGCTTGATCTGCAGCCCCTCCAAGCGCTTGGAAAGTCCCACGGTACCTGCCTTTGCGCCGTTGCACGCCCAGCCGAGCCAACCGTACTTCTGCGCATAGACCCTATACCACACGTCGTATTTGTTTGCCATTTGGCCTGTTAGGCGGACACGTATGGCCTCGAGTCGAAGGCCCCGTCCTTGAGTCCCGGCAACAGAGCCATTGCTCTTCCATGCCTTCCATCCCATGCCTTGCACGTAGGCGCTATATTGAATCCCGCCACCATACCATGGGTCGCTCAGACGCACGCTCACGGCTTCTATCCTCTTGCCCTTGCCCGTCTTGCCGCTCGTCTTTCCGTCGTACACCCAACTCTGCTTGCCGTAGCCCTGCATATACGTGCGGTAGCGCACCAGACGTGTAACGTACGCCTTCTTGGTAGACCCAGGCGCCGCGGAGCCCTTTGGCAGGATGCGCACCTCAAAGGATAGGATTCCCTTGGAAAACGTTGCCGTTCCCGCCCGGGCACCGTTTTTGGCCCATCCCAAGGTCCCCAGGGACTCTGACCTCACCCGGTACCAAATGTCATACTTCTTTGCCATGCGCCCCGTAAGCCTTATGCGCATGGCCTCAACAGGCTCGGCCTTACCCGTTGCACCCGATGTCTGTCCATTGGACTTCCAAGCCTTCCAGCCAGAGCTCTGGGTATACGTTCGATATTCCACGCCACCCTCATAGGGCGGGCCCTGCAGCTTAATGCGTATGGCCGTCATCGCCTTGGTCTTGTTGGCACTGCCCGCAGCCTTGCCTTTTCTCCTCCATGCCTGCCAGCCCGTTCCTTGCACGTATGCCCTATACGCAGCGCAGTTAAAGGCTGTCTCGTTCTTGGCCGCCACCCTGCCCGCCGCCTGGTTACGTACCATTGCGGCCTGCGTCGCATCTATGCCCTGTATGGCACCCAAGACCGCATGGTATGCGCTGGCCTCTCCCCAGCCATAGGCCGTATCCCAGCCACTGGCACCCAAATCCGTTGCCGTGGCATACAGAATCTCTATGGCCTCCTCGGCGCCAAGTGCCGGGTTTGCCGCAAACTGCAGCGCAAGAACACCCGCAACATGAGGAGCGGCCATGGAGGTGCCCGACATGTACGCATACGATCCCGGCACGGTGCTCAGAATGTCCGTTCCCGGTGCGCAGATGTTCTTGTTGTCGTAGCCGTTGCAATTGTAGTTGGACGAGCTCGACTTGCGAACACTGCCACCTTGCCGCTCCAGATTGATCACGCCAACCGCACCATCTATGTCACTGGGATAGTGCGCGTATGCCTTTGACAAGCCCTCGCTCTCGTCCAAGTTTCCCGCCGAGCTAACGACCACAATGCCAGCAGAGGACGCCTTTTGAATAATGTCACCAAGGGTAGTTTCCAAAGACACCAAGGTAGATCCCAAGCTTATGTTTATAACGCGCACGTTGTATGTCTTTGCCACGCTGACTGCTCGCTCAAACGCATGATACAAGCTCGCGCTCGTAACCATTCCGGATTTGCTAGACGCGCAGATGGGCATCACGCGCGCATTGTACGAGATTCCGGCAACGCCCGACTTGTTGTTTGCAACAGCCGAGACGATTCCCGCCACATGAGTACCGTGGCGATTGTCTGACGCCACCGAGGAAACAAGGTCGCTCTTGCCGGTAGTCTTGTAGTAGGAGTTGTATGGGGCGACGATGTTTTTTGCGAGGTCTGTATGGGAGGCATCAAAACCCACGTCAATAACGGCAACCGTCACCGCGCGATTTGCCTTTGCCAATGCCCACGCCTCGTATGCCTGCATGCTCCCCAACGCCCACTGTTCGACCGAGCGAGCGTCGTTTATCTCCTCCTGCGCGGCATCGGATTCAACCAGCACATCCACTGCGGCCTCGTCTGCCGGCGAGTCCGCGTTTTGGTCGCCTTCCTGATCGTCCCACTCATCCAGAACCTCAATCGGGACAAATGCTTCGGGCTGGGCATCTGGCTCTTCGCCTTGCGCGGGGAGGTCCTGCTCGGGGGCAATCTCTTCCCCGATTACGATTGCATCGTCCGCATCGGCCTGCTCGTCCGCATCGACCTCCCCATCTAGCAGGTCGGAGGCACGATACACGTAGTTTGGCTGTACGGAGCGCGCGACGCCCGATGCCTCAAGCTCGCTCATCGCCTCCTCCATGGAGGTGGACGGGTCAAGCTCAACGCGAACAAGACCCTCGGCGACTTGTTCTTGTGTAACACATGGCGCGCTCACGCCCTCAACAGAAGAGAGGACGGCGTTCACCTCGTCTGCGCTCGACAGAGAATCCACCTGGAGCAACACTACCTGCGGCTCGAACTCAACGCCCTCGGGCAACTCCAACGTCGCTGAGCCCTCGCTCACGTATTCGTCTTCGGCACCATCCACGTTTACGACGTCTTCGCCCTCCCAGGCATCGTTGTCCGCTTGGTCCTTCTCGACGCTGTCCGTTGGCTCTTGCGGCTCCTCCAAGGCGACGACGTCGTTCTTGGTGTTAGGCACGTCCCCTGTTTGCTGGGGGCTTGTGCCTGGCCGTGGACTCTCCGTCGATTGGGGGTCCCCGTTCTTTGTTGGCGCCACATTTGCCTTACGCACCACTTGGTCAGGACGCCCGCTCGTTGGCGCGTTTGCAAACAGCAGGCCAAGGACGACAAAGGCGCCCATAAAGGCAAGAAGCCCTCCGCGTATGGCGCTTCGTATGCCCTTTTTCATGTTTGCGCACCCCCAAGCAAGCGTTTTATTGTGGCCGTAATGGACCTGTCTGTCACAGGTCCCGTTCGTCTCGGATCTTGCCGCGAAGCGACTTGGTTCGGGACCGAGCCTGCTTTGCCTCAAGGCGTCGCAACACCGAGCCGTGCGTTGGCTTGGTGGCATGGCGCACGGCAGGCGGCACCGATCGACGTCTGAGCTCGTCTTGGATCTTGCGCAGGCAGAGCTGTCTGTTGCGATACTGGCTGCGCGACTCTCGGCTGACCACCACAATGCCCGTGGGAACATGGGTCGTGCGCACTGCCGAATCGGCCGTGTTCACTCCCTGGCCTCCGGGACCATGGCCATGAAATGCCTCAAACACGCATTGCTTGGAGAGCTCGTCCATGGGCTCGCTGGCCATGCGTGCGTAGTCGCGGCGCGTAAAGGAACTCATCGCATCGCCTCTTTATCCAAGGCCTCGCCCCTCATGTTCCGGCGATCTATTATTCCGCCTCCCAAGCACTCGATTCCCGCATAGATGACGGCGGACTGTCCGGGAGCCACGGTTCGCACCGGAGTCGCATAGCTAACGAGCACCTCGCCATTGTCCAGAGGCTCCACCCGTGCCTCACGCAAGGTCCCCGTATGGCGCGTTCGAACAAGATACGTCCCCGCAACAGGAGGCGCCCCACATATCCAGTGAGCATCAACAAGGACGTCTTGCGTTGTCCACAGTGCCGGACACTCCCTGTTTGACGTCACGTACACAACGTTTTTCTGCGTATCCGTCTCAACGACGTAACGCGCGGGCCCGCCCCCCAGATTGAGTCCCCTACGCTGGCCAATGGTAAACAAGAACGCCCCGTCGTGCTTTCCAAGCACGGTGCCGGTCTCCCATTCCACCACATCGCCCGCACGCGTTTGGAGCGAGTCCAACAAAAAGGTCCTAAGGCCCACCGGGCCAACGAAGCAGATGCCATCGGAGTCAGGCTTGCTCTCTATGCCGAGCCCCCGCTGTGCGCACATCTCTCTCACCTCCGCCTTGGAGGAAATGCCCCCTATGGGAAAGAGCGTGCGCTCAAACGCCGCGGATGGCACGCGCCACAAGAAGTAGGTCTGATCCTTGTGCTCGTTTGCCGACCTCAGGAGTCTATACGAGCCTCCGGGTGTCTGCGGTTTGGCAACGCGGGCGTAGTGACCCGTGGCAATAAAGTCGGCTCCTTGGGCAAACGCGCGCTCGGCAAATGTGCCGAACTTGATGGTCTGGTTGCACATTACGTCGGGGTTCGGCGTGTATCCCCGCTTATACGAATCTATAACGTAGTCCACTACCGTACGCTGGTACTCCTCCTCGCAGTCCCAAACCTCCAGGTCAATGCCCAACGTCACGGCAACGCGCTCGGCGTCTGCGAGGTCCTCGGCCCACGGGCAGGCAAAGCCCGGCAAGTCTCGAGACCAGTTGCGCATGTAGATGCCTCGCACATCGTAGCCCTGCTCGACCAAAAGAGCCGCGCAAAGCGCAGAGTCCACTCCCCCGCTCATGCCCACATAGACCACAGCGCCCATATAAGTCCTTTCAGTTCCTCAATCTGAGTGCGATGCCCAAGCTATCGCCGTCGCGCACGCTCTTGCTCCACGCACTCAACGATGCACAGCAAGGCATAGTCGATCTCCTCCTTGGTGGTTGGCCTGCCCAGGGTAATCCTTAGGCTTCCCATCGCGACCTCTTTTGCCACACCCATGGCCGTAAGCACATGGCTTACCCTCATGTGGCTCGCGGCACAGGCGCTTCCCGTACCCACCGAAACGCCGCGTCGCTCCAGCGCAATTACCAGCCTACGTGCCTCTACGCCCGGAAAGCTGGCATGCACAAGCCCCGGCAACCTGTCCTTGGCACGAGATTGCCCCGAAAACACCACGCCAGGCACGGCCTGGGCCAAGCCCTTGCGAAGACGGTCCGAGAGCTTGGCGAGTCGTTTGACCTCCTGCTTGCGCAAGCGCTCTGCAAGCTCCAGCGCACAGGCAAATCCCATGGCCCCGGCAACGTTTTCCGTTCCCGAGCGAATGCCGCCCTCCTGACCGCCTCCCCTTACCAAAGGCCGCAAGGCGACACCGTCCGCATGCCACAAGGCACCAACCTGCTTTGGCCCGTAAATCTTGGCCGCCGATAAGGTCATGAGGTCAACACCAAGCGTAGACGCGTTTATTGATAGGTACCCCGCAGCCTGCGAGACGTCAGTGTGCAGGAGCAAGGGCCGCCGGTTCCCCTCCTCCAAGCGCCTGAGCCTTTCTTCGCGCACGATGCGCGCAATCTCGCGAACGGGCTGAATGGTGCCAACCTCACCGTTTGCAAGCTCGATGCTCACCAACTCGGTTGTGGGATCTAGCGCGTTCCGCACCGCGCTCGCAGTCACGGTTCCGTCTGACTCCACGGCCACTATCGTGCCACCGCGCTCCTGCGCACACGCCAGCACGCTCTCGTGCTCGATCGCATCGCATAGCACGCCGCCATCCACGGCGGCAAACGCCAGGTTGTTTGCCTCCGTCGCGCCTGCGGTAAGCGTTATGTTGCTCGCCCTTGTTCCAAGCACGTGCGCAATGCGCGTCTTTGCATCCTCTAGGTCGGCACGAACGCCCCTGGCCTTCTCATATGGTGCCGAGGGATTATAGAACCGCTCCGACCAAAACGGGACCATGGCCTCCACAACCTGGGGGGCCATGGGCGTTGCGGCGGCGTAGTCCAAATACGCCTCCTGTAATTCAAACTCGCGGCAGCGCGCTTCGTCTCGCGCCTTCTCTAGGCTAGGCATATTTCACGTCTCGCGTTGTCATGAACATGTCCACGCCCAAGCAAGTGGCAAGGAGCCCCACAAACACCACCCCGCGCCTCGCAAAAGGCGCGCCTATCACAAGCAGCAGTAAACAGAGGGCAAGTATGGTTGAAAACACTAGACGTCAGCTCCTCTACAGTCGTTGAGCAAGCCATAGCATACGATAAATTCGTGTTCTTTGTCCATCGCGCACACTCAGTGCAATACAAAGAAGACCCGGCACCGCTTGGGGCCGGGTCCTTGTTCCCTGGAGGCGAAGCCCGGATTCGAACCGGGGATAAAGGCTTTGCAGGCCTCTGCCTTACCACTTGGCCACTTCGCCGTGTATTAAAAAGGCCGATCCTAGAACCGGCCGTGGAAATCATGGAGCGGGCTACGGGGTTCGAACCCGCGACCTCAACCTTGGCAAGGTTGCGCGCTACCAACTGCGCTAAGCCCGCGTCGCAAGAGATACTATACGGCAGACCGTAGCAGATTGCAAGAACTTTTTTCGAGAATCGCAAATTGCTCCGTTTGGCGCGTTTTGGCGTTTTGGCATGGCCGTTGGCCGCCATTCACGTGCCGACCAGCTGGGCACGATGGCCGTTTGGGGCCAGGCCCCAAACGGCCAGAATGGTAACGCTCTGTCAAAAGGGTTTGGCCACATTTGACAGAACGCAATAGACCCGGCACCGCTTGGGGCCGGGTCCTGGTTCCCTGGAGGCGAAGCCCGGATTCGAACCGGGGATAAAGGCTTTGCAGGCCTCTGCCTTACCACTTGGCCACTTCGCCGTGTATTAAAAAGGCCGATCCTAGAACCGGCCGTGGAAATCATGGAGCGGGCTACGGGGTTCGAACCCGCGACCTCAACCTTGGCAAGGTTGCGCGCTACCAACTGCGCTAAGCCCGCGTCGCAAGAGTTATAATACGCAAGCTGCGGCCTTTATGCAAGGACTTTTTTTCTAAAACTCAATCAGACAAGTATCGACGTTATTGTCCACATCATTGTTTTTACGATCAGCGTGAGCTTGCGGTAAGGAAGCGTGCTGTCTTTGCGAGCAGTGTGGCTGATGCGGAACCATACGTGCTGTCTTTTGGAGCAGTGTGGATTCCTCTTGCCCTTGTGTGCTGTGATTGCGAGCAGTGTGGGTTTCTCTGGCCTCCGTGTGCTGTGATTGCGAGCAGTGTGGCATGCCGACCCACACAGCTCGAAATTACAGCACGCCTACGGGCAAAGAACCCACACTGCTCCAAAAGACAGCACGTTCGGGTCGGGCCACCCCACACAGCTTGCAATCACAGCACGCTCGGGTCGGACCACCCCACACTGCTCGCAAATTCAGCACACTTGGTGCCAGCCGACCCACACAGCACGCAAAGACAGCACGCCGTCGCGGGCATCGACCGCCCTCGAATCATTGCCGGATCTCACGACACGCAACACCACAACACATAGTTTCGGATTAGCCCAATACGAGCTCAGTCCTTTGTCGTGAGCTTGACCAAACGCACGATGGTTCCCGTGGGACCTTTGCGGCATTTAATACTCACGGAATCAACCAGAAGGTGCATGAGCTTTATACCGCGACCGCGCTCACAATCGCAGTCGGCCTCTTGCATGGTACCGTCATCGCGATACCCCTCCCCACAGTCGGTGACCTCAATCACCATCCTGTCTGGATAGGCGCTCACCGTAGCCAGCACGCCGCTTCCGCCCGTGTGGTCAACCGCGTTGCCAATCGCCTCGCCGGCGGCCAAGGTTAGGTCAAACACCTCATCGCGCGAGAATGGCATCTGGTTTGCAAGCTCGCCAATGCGGGCGCGTGCCATCATGAGGTCGCGCTTGTCCACGGGAATCGAGGTACGCCAAATGGGCTGAACCGCAGGGTCAAGCTCCTGGACCTCTTTTTGCCCGCCATGGGTACTCACGGGCACCAGGTCCACAATGCGAGCAATCTTGAGCGCGCGCATAACGGGAGAAGAGACGTTTATGAGCGACATGAGCCCGCCGGTTGCCCTCATCTGGCGCAACGCCCAAAAGATGGCGCCCATCCCCGCAGAGTCCACAAAGGGAACGTCCGCCATATTGAGCACGATGCGCTGACACCCACCATGCAACAGGTCGTCAAGCGTTCTCTTAAACGCGGGCGCCGTTTGCACGTTGAGGTCCCCAGAAATCGGTACGAGTGCTATGTCGTGTTCGTAAGACATAGTCACCTTGTTCCCCATTCGCGCAAAATTGATGCACAGAATTTGAATTTTCCATCTAACCTGTATGGTCAAATCGAATGAGCACCAACGCCACGTCGTCATCCAAGCTGTTTTGCGTAAAGTCCGACACCGCGTCTTGTATGCGATCGCATAGTCCGTCAAACCCAGCGCCCACCTCGCGCAGAATCGCATCCCTTAGGCCGTCCTCGCCAAAAAAGGCACCGCTTGGATCACGCGCCTCCGTAACGCCATCGGTATAGAGCACAAGAATGTCCCCTGCCCCCAGCTCGACCTCTCCGTCTTTGTACGTTAGCCCCTCAAACGCACCAACCACACCCGATTGCACGCCCAGGCTCACAAGCTCGTGCGTCGTCGCACGCACCAGCATTGCCGGCGGATGACCTGCGGAGCAGTAGGTAAGCGTTCCATGCTCAATGTCCACGACGCCCACAAACATGGTTGCAAACGTCTCGATCCTAGAGAAGCCCAAAAGAAAGTCGTTGAGCAGGCTCACCATGCGAGCGGGTTTGAGCCCTTCCCATGCATAGGCACCCAAGGCCGTCTTTACGGCAGAAGAAACGGACGCCGCCTCAACTCCCTTGCCCGAGACATCACCCATTATGGCGCACGCACGATGGTGAGGAAGACGCACCAAGTCGTAGAAGTCTCCGCCCACATACGCCGCCTCGGTGGCAGACGAGTAGCGACTCTGGGTAGAAAGGCCCTCTACACGCTGGAGCTCGTTTTTCATGCCTAGTTGCAGAGCCTGAGAGATGCGCTTGTCTTGTATGCGGGCTTGTGCGCCAATCTCAACCTCGTGCACGTCCTGCACCAGCCTACTCACAAACGAAACGTCCACGTCCTCAAACGGCTCGTCATCCTCCTGCCTTAGCAGCAAGAAGCCCATGGGCGTTCCCTCAAACACCCCAACCAAGGCCAAAAGTCCCTGCGAAGGCTCCCCGTTGTCTTTGAGCCAATCACTCAGACCCGCGAACTCCGACACGTCACGCACCGCTGGCGAATCCTTGGCCCTATCCAACAGCGCTGAGTCCACCGCCACGCTATGGTATCCAAGCGACGGAAACTCTCCCATTGTCGTTCGCTGGTAAACGTTGGCCTCCAAGGGCACGCAGGCCGCATAGATACCGGCAGACGCCTGGTCAAACACCCTACGCAGCAACTCCTTTGTTGGGCCACCTTTTGCAAGCAGCTGCTCCCTCAGCATGGTGCCCAGCGACTCAAGCCGATCCTCGTGCTGCGCCCTCATAGAGGCAAAGGCACCAGCGAGCTGCACGGACAGATACTCCGCCACGCCTTCCAAGAGTCGAAGGTCGTCTCGGCGCAACCCATAGGTATGCCGCCATCCCACGAGCAAGAGCGAGATAACGTGACCGCCAAACCAGACGGGCACCATCGCAAAACTCGCAAAGGGGGGCAACGCCTTGTATGGAATCGTGTACTTCTCGCCGGAGGCCTCGTCCAAGACGACTCGGTTCTCTGTGTCGCCAGCCCGCAGCGACTCGCGAGAAGGTGGAAGCACGCGCACAAAGACCGAGTGGCGCTCCTTTACGACCGCATCTGCCAGCGGATGCGCATAGCTCAAATATGAGGGCACATAGGCGTCTTCCACCGACGCCGTGGCACCACGCAACCTATAACCGCTCTGCTCGGCCATATAGGCCAAGGTGCCCCATGCATCCATGGTCTGCGAGAGCTTATCGAGCGTTCGCGAGAATAGCATGCCCAAGTCAAGGGCATCAAGGGTGCCGAGCACAATGTCCAAGGTGCCCGAAAGACGCCGGTTGGCACGCGACAACTCCTCGACAAGACGCTCGTCGTCCAAGCTCTTGCTGCCCTCCAACGCAGCCGGCCGTGCGGTAAGCAGGTAGGCACCCACGCTCCCGGCAAGCATCTCGCAACGCACGAGCACCCTTCGATGCACATGCGCACTCCCCTCGCACACAAGCATGTTGGTTGCGCCGTCCAAAGAAAACGGCAGCGAATCCTTTGGCGAGCCTTCCATGGCGTCAATCGTCGCCGCAGGCGGAAAAAGCAGACGCACGTCCGACCCCACAAGACCTCCGGGCAGCACCCTAAACAGCCGCTCGGCATTCTCGTTTGCCAGCGTTACCACGCCATCTTGACCAAAGATCAGCACGGCGTCGGAAGTAAGCGCCAAAAGGGCGATAAGCGCGTTCGTTTGGGACGCCTCCCCCATGCCGTGTGAGCTCGTGCGCGAGAGTTGACCAGTCATGCTTGAGGGTCTCTATTCGTTGTCAGGAGCATACACGTCTTTGGGCTCCAGGTCGTCAAGCCCCGCCTGCACGAGCTTTGCCCCTATGGGCTCACCCGTGAGCTTGAGGAAGTCCACCGTGCGGTCCCCAATGGAGGCGCAGTAGGCATACTCAACGTTAAGGCGCACGGCTGCCAGCTTAGCAAGGACCCTCGCCAGTCCGCCGGGGACGTTTTCCACCTCCACAGCAACGACCTTTGTGTTTGCAGCCCTATATCCCGCATCGGACAAGGCCTTGGAGGCAGCTCGTGGCGTATCGCAGATTATGCGCACAATGCCAAAGTCGGCCGTATCGGCAACCATGAGTGCGTGCATTTGGATATTGGCATCCCCCAGCACGCCGGCCATCTGGGCTAAGGTTCCCGGTTCATTTGGCAAGAATACCGTAAGCTGATCGATCATGGCTGCTCCTCTCAATCGGGCACAACTGTAATAACAGTTTTATGGTACCCAACGCACGGGGCTATGTGAAACAAAAAACGGGCCCTCGTTAGGGCCCGCTCGATTGGTGGTAGGTGTGCCATATGAAAAAAAGAAAACCCCAGCCATAGGACTGGGGTGTCTTTTCGTGGTGTCGGAGGCGGGACTTGAACCCGCACGACCGTTGATTAGTCACTAGCACCTCAAGCTAGCGCGTCTGCCAATTCCGCCACTCCGACTTGTCAATTGCCTTTCGGCAAGGAATAATATACACACTCACGCGACGCTTTGCAACAACTTTTTTTGAAGAAGCCCGATTTCTTTTTTAAGGTTGCTTGAGTCAAAAGGGGTTACCCCTTTTGACTCACGCGGTCCACCGGGCAAACTCCTCGTCAGTCGCAAGCACCTTGTGCGTGCCCTCCACCAAGCGCTCCGTGCCATCCTCATAGACCACGCCCTCGGCGCCGCGGTTGTAGGCCTTGGGATGACGGCGCTTCTCCACCTCTGGGTTGGGAAGCGGAACGGCAGACAGAAGGCTCTTGGTGTATGGATGGATGGGATTGGCAAAGATCTCGTCCGCCGTGCCCGTCTCGACCATGTAGCCAAGGTGCAGAACGCCAATGCGATCCGATATGTACTTAACCATGGAGAGGTCATGCGCAATAAAGAGGTACGCGCAGCCCGTCTCCTCCTGCATGTCCTTCATGAGGTTTACCACCTGGGCCTGAATGGACACGTCCAGGGCCGAGATGCACTCGTCCGCAATAATGAGCTTGGGATTCATTATGAGCGCTCGCGCTATGCCCACGCGCTGGCGCTGGCCACCACTAAACTGGTGCGGGTAGCGCTCGGCGTGGCTCTGCGACAAGCCCACCTTGTTGAGCATCTCGGCAATGGCTGCGTCACGCTCAGCCGTGGTGGAGTACATATGATGGATGTCCAGGCCCTCACCTATTATGTTTCCAACCTTCTTGCGCGGGTTGAGGCTGCTCATGGGGTCCTGGAATATCATCTGCATGTCACGACGAAGCATTTCCTCGGTGGGCCGGTCCAGCTTGCCGGCAATCTCCTTGCCCTGGAACAGGACGCTGCCCGAAGTGGGGTCGTACAGACGAATGATGGAGCGGCCGATGGTCGTCTTTCCCGAACCGCTTTCTCCCACCAAGCCGTACGTCTCGCCGGGATAAATGTCAAAGGAGACTCCGTTAACGGCCTTTACGGTGTAGCTACGGGACATCTTAAAGTGTTGGTTGAGGTTCTTTACCTGCAGCAGCGGTTCGCTCATAGGTATGCCTCCGCTTCCTTTTGGGCACGCTCAATGCGATGCTTTAGCTCATCCGGCATCTGCACCTTGGGTGCGTCTGGGTGTAGCAGCCACGTGGCGGCATAGTGCGTATCGCTCACCTTAAACAGCGGCGGCTCGGCCTTCTCGTCAATGGCCAAGGCAAATGCGTTGCGCGGCGCAAACGCGTCACCCTTTGGCTCATGAAGCAGGTTGGGGGGACTGCCCGGAATGGACACAAGGCGGTCGTCGTCCGTCTCGAGGTCGGGCATGGCCGCCAGCAAACCCCATGTATAGGGATGCTTGGGATCATAGAAGATCTCGTTTACGTTGCCCACCTCGATGATCTTGCCCGCATACATAACGTTTACATAGTCGGCCACCTTGGCCACGACGCCAAGGTCATGCGTGATGTAGATTACCGACAGTTGCATGCTTTTTTGAACGTCTTTGATGAGTTCGAGTATGCGCGCCTGAATGGTTACGTCAAGAGCCGTCGTGGGCTCGTCGCAAATGAGGATGTCGGGGTCGGAGGCCAGCGCAATGGCGATGACCACGCGCTGACGCATGCCACCCGAAAGCTGGTGCGGGTAGTTCTTCATGCGATCCTTGGCATGGTTTATGCCCACGAGCTCTAAAAGCTCCAGTGCACGGTCGGCCGCCTCTTGCTTGGTGACCTTCTTGTGCAAGAGGATGCCTTCCATGATCTGCTTCTCAATGGTCATGGTGGGGTCGAGACTCGTCATGGGGTCTTGGAACACCATGGCAATGTGGCTACCGTTTATGGAGCTGCGCAGCTCGCGCTTGGACATCTGCAGCAGGTCCACCACTTCTTCTGTGCCATCCTCGTTTACCTTGCGATACAGAATCTGGCCGCTGTTTACGGTGGCGTTTGCATCGAGCAGACCCACGGCCGCCTTCATGGTTACCGACTTGCCCGAGCCCGACTCGCCCACTATAGCCACCGTCTCGCCCTTTTGCAGGTCCAGGTTTACGCCACGGATGGCATGGATGGTTCCCGCATTCGTCTTAAACGATATGTCGAGGTCGGTTATTTGGAGGATCGTTTTGTCATTCTTCATCTGCATGGCATGCCCTCCTTACATGTCTTCCAGTTTTGGCGCCAACGCCTCGCGGAATCCGTCGCCAATAAAGTTGAATCCCAGCATCTGCAATGCCAGAACAATAATGGGCGAGAGGATTTGGTAGGGCAGCGTGGTTATGTTGTTAAAGCCGCTCTCTATGAGCGAGCCGATGGAGCACTGCGGGAGCACGATGCCTACGCCAACAAACGATAGGAACGCTTCGGTAAAGATGGCGGTAGGGATGCTAAACATCATCTGTGTGATGATGGGGCCAATGGTGTTGGGCAGAATCTGCTTAAAGATGATGTGCATGCTCTTGGCACCAAGCGTGCGACTGGCAAGCACGTATTCCTGCTGCTTCATCTTTAGCATCTCGGCACGCGCGATCTTGCTCATGCCGATCCACTCGGTAAGCAACAGCGCCACGATTACTAGGCCCATGCCCTTTGGCAAGAAGATCGCAAGCACCGACACGATTACCAGGCGAGGTACGGAGTTGGCAATCTCCACCACGCGCTGCATTACGTTGTCCACCCGGCCGCCAAAGTAGCCAGATATAAGACCATAGCTCATGCCCAGGATCATGTCTATGAATATGGTGACGAACGCGATGATAAGAGACACGCGCGCACCTTGCCACGTGCGAGTCCACAGGTCACGGCCCAGATCGTCGGTGCCAAAGATGAACAGCATGCCGGCAAAGGGACCCTCGTTGGTGCCCACGGGTGCGATGCCCTTGGCAACCACCTGCTCGTTGGCAGGGTCACGGATGATCTGATCGTAGTTGTAGGGGCTCACCATGGGGCCAAGGATGGCCAACAGGATTATGCCAAGAACGAGAACGAGTCCCACCATGGCGCGACGGTTGCGCAAGAAGCTGATGGCAACGCCCTTCCAATAGCTCTGGGAGGCAAAGTTCTTGTCGGTCTCTATGTCGCGGTTGGTCAGCAGCTCAAAGTCGCCTGCAACGGGTACGTACGTGCTCTTGGTTGCTGTGTAGGTCTGGGCCATCTACCTCTCCTCCCTATTTGCACCGCGCACGGTGGCAATGCGAATGCGCGGGTCGAGCACGCCATACAAAACGTCGACCACCAGCATTATGCCAATGTAGAGCGCCGAGTACAGGATGCCGAGCGCCAGCACGTAGTTGTAGTCCACGCCCTCGCCTGCAATGGCGTCCACCATGAGTTTGCCGATGCCGTTAATGCCATAGATCTTCTCGACGACCAAGGCGCCCGTAAGCAAATCCACAATAAGGGGAGCCAGCACGGTAACGATGGGAATGAGCGCGTTGCGCAGGACATGCTTGCGCACGAGCAGGCCGCCCGTCATGCCCTTGCTCTCGGCCAGGCGCACGTAGTCGCTGTCCATAACCTCCACCATCTCGTTGCGCGTAAAGCGAGCGACGGTGGACATGGTAAACAAGCTCAGCGACAGGGAGGGCAGCACCGATGAGAACAGGAAGCGGTTGGGGTCAAAGAAGTACGGGAAGAACGGAATCTTGTATGCAAAAAAGTACTGCAAGAAGATGAGGAACACGTAGCCGGGCACGCACACGCCTAGGATGGAGAAGACGGTGCAAAAGCTGTCGAGGAACTTTCCCTTGTTCAGCGCCGCCGTAATGCCCAGGAGCAGCCCTATGGCCGTTCCCTCCAGGATTGCAATGCCGCCAATCCGGAAGGAGTTATAGATGCACGTGGAGAGAACCGTGTTTATGGGCGCTCCATAATAGAGCGAGGTGCCCTTGCCAAAGTCACCCTGAAGAAGATTGATAAAATAGCGACCAAACTGCACGAGAATGGGATCGTCCAGACCCATCTCCGCCCGCTTGTTGGCGATCTGCTCCGCGCTCATGCGCTCGGACGGGAAGGGGTTTCCCGGCATGATGCGAACCAGCACAAACAAGATAAAGATGATGAGGAACAACGTAACGAGTGCCAATCCCACACGCTTTAGGATGTATTTGCCCAACGAGACTCCTTTCTTAAATCAAAAACTGGAAGGGGGGCACACCTCCCGCATTATGCTCGTCGTCTAAAGAGCTGCGCAAGGTATGTCCCCCTCTTCCCAGCTTGTTGAGGGAAGGGCTGCCTCCCCTACTACAAACGGTTAGGCTACCCTACTCAGAGACCGTGGTGTTCTTGTATACACGGTTGAGTGCCACGGGATGGAACTCAATGCCTGTGACCCTGGAGTTGATGAGGTTGGCGTTTGCCTTGGTGTACAGGGGCGCAATTACGGCCTCCTCCATGACCAAGGTCTCTGCGTCGTACATAGCGTTCCAGCGGGCGTCGTAGTCGGAGATGTACTTTCCGGTTACGCAGTCGGCAATGATGGCGTCGTACTCCTTGTTGCTCCAGAAGCCGTAGTTGTTGTCGTTGTCGGTGATCCACATGCCAAGGTAGGTCATGGGGTCGGCGTAGTCCGGTCCCCAGCGCGTAAGGGCAACGTCGTAATTGTCGTTCTGCATCTTGTCCAGACGCTCGGCCTTGGTCATGGGC
The DNA here is from genome assembly GCA_030529665.1 of Coriobacteriales bacterium. Lineage (GTDB taxonomy): Bacteria > Actinomycetota > Coriobacteriia > Coriobacteriales > Atopobiaceae > RUG440. The sequence goes on along the minus strand of JAUMWL010000019.1, from coordinate 10,460 downwards.
TGCAGCTTGAGCGTGATGCCGGAGAGGTTGCCCTCCACCTGCTCCTTGATGGCCTGGGCCACCTTGGCGACCTCATCGCCCTCGTTGTTGCCATAGATCATGGTGAACTCGAAGGAGTCCTTCTTGAGCTCCTTCTTTGCGTCCTCAAAGAACTTCTGGGCACGATCGACGTCATAGCCAATCACGTCTGCGAACTTCTGCTGATCGGCGCTGAAGTCCTCGCCGGTGGTGGCACTGGCGGCAAACTGAGGAGGAACCGCCGTGTAGGTGGCAAGGGAGCCGTCCATTACGTAGTTGTCAACCAGCGCTTCGCGGTCGATGGCGTTGGAGATGGCAAGGCGCAGGTTCTGGTTGGCAAGCATGCCGCCCTGCGCGTTGTTCTTGGTCTGGGAGAACGTGAGGTACCACATGTAGCCGGCACCAGTAACCGTGAGCTTGTCGGCAAGGTCCGCGTCGTCCTCTACGGCCGCAACCTGGTTGCCAGAGATCATGGCCACGTCGAGCGCGTTGCTCTTGAAGGCGGTGAGCGCGTTGTCGGAGGAGCCCACTACCTGGTAGTTGATGCCCTCAAGCGCAACGGAGTCCGCATCCCAGTAGTCGGGATTCTTCACAAGCGAGAGGCTTGCCGTACCGGGCGTGTAGTCGGACAGCAAGTAGGCGCCGTTGGAGAGGAATGTGGCAGGGCTGGTGCCATAGGTCCCGTCGTCAAGACCCTCATAGAACTTCTGGTTGATGGGATAGAACGTGGGGAAGTACATAAGGGACTCAAAGAAGGGCACGGGAACTTCCAGCTCCACCACAAGGGTCTTATCGTCCTTGGCGGTAACGGCCAGCGTAGTCTCGTCCTCCTCCTCGCCGTTGATGATGGCGGCGGCGCCCTTAATCTGGCCGATGTCGCTCATCATGTAGGCATACTCGCCTGCGTTCTTGCAGATGCGGCGCCAGGCAAATACAAAGTCGTCAGCGGTGACGGGGTCGCCATTGCTCCACGTGGCATCACGCAGGGTAAAGGTGTAGGTGAGGTTGTCGTCAGAGACCTCGATCTTCTTTGCGAGCGCCTCCTTGGCAGCGCCGTCGGCATCCATCTGGGTGAGGCCGTCGATGCAGTCCGCTATAACCTCAAACGAATCGCCATCGGTGGCAAGGTCGGTATCGAGCGACATGACATTGGTGTAGAGCATTACGGAGATGCTATTTCCGGCCGCAGTGCCCGAGCCTCCATTGCCAGAATCACCGGAACCACCACACGCGGCCAAGAACATGGCAGCGGTGCCAGCAGCGCCCAAGAAGGAACGACGAGTAAGGTTGCTCATAGTAATTCACATCCTTTACGTAGAACTAACAAACAGAACGGAACTTTGTACATGTTACAAATTTCGCTTTGCACGTCTCCACGAAAGGCACATGTGTTTCAAACACGTAACAACCAACTTCAACAAGCCCAACCGCGAATCGCGAAGCGAGTGAGCGAATCCACCAAAACGCGCTCGCGACGCGAGCGCACACACTTCCCCGCCGCCAGCATACCAACGGTACAGACGGGCCCTCCCTGTTTGTGCCGTACGAATCGCGAAGCGAGCGAGCAAAGCGAACGCTGAGTACGGCACAAACAGGGAGGGCCCGTCCAACACCGGAATGCTACAGTTCTATTGAGCTCTCCTTAATCGGATTGGGCTCGGCATAGTGGCATGCGCAGAAGTGTCCCGGCATGACCTCACGCAGCTCGGGCTTCTCTTGCGAGCACTTTGCCTGTGCGATGGGGCAACGCGTGTGGAACGGGCAGCCACTAGGAGGATCGATAGGCGATGGCGGATCGCCACGCAGAATAATGCGGTTGCGTGATTTCTGGATGTCGGGGTCGGGAATCGGCACGGCCGAGAGCAGCGACTGCGTATACGGATGGCACGGCTCGGCATAGAGCGTCTTCCAATCCGAGTACTCCATCATGTTGCCCAGATACATCACGGCCACGCGGTCAGAGATGTGCTGCACCACGGAGAGGTCGTGCGCGATAAACAGATACGCCGTTCCATACTCCTGCTGAAGGTCGGTCAGCAGGTTGAGTACCTGCGCCTGAATGGACACGTCCAACGCCGAGACCGGCTCGTCGCAGATGATGAGCTTCGGCCGCAGGGCAAAGGCACGTGCGATACCCACACGCTGACGCTGACCACCACTAAACTCGTGCGGGTAACGGTTGATGTGCTCGGGGTTTAGGCCCACCACGTCCAGAAGGCCACGCACAAAGTCGATGCGCTCGTCTTTATTGGGCATGAGGTTATGGATAATCAGCGGCTCGGAGATGATCTCGCCGATTGTCATGCGCGGATTCAAGCTCGCATAGGGATCTTGGAAAATGAACTGCATCTCGCGGCGCATGGCCTTGAGTTCCTTGGGGCTCATGCTCGCGACGTCTTTGCCCTCAAAAAGAACCTTGCCGGAGGTCGGCTCCGTCAGGCGCATGATGCAGCGACCGGTGGTGGACTTGCCGCAGCCCGACTCGCCCACAAGGCCAAACGTCTCGCCTGCGGCTATGTCAAACGAAACGTCATTGACGGCGTGCACGCTACGAGCGTTCTTCTTGTGCTTGGCAATGAAGCCCGTATCGACGGGGAACTCCTTGCACAGGTGCTCGACGCGAAGCAGAATGTTGGAGTCTGCCATTATTCCTCGTCTCCCTTCTGCTCCTTGGCCGCTTGGGCCTTGGTGCGCGACGTCTCGGGCGCGTTGGCACGCACGAACTCGGGATCGGCACTGTAGTGGCACTTGGAGTAGTGTCCGGTCTCGGTGGTATAGACCTTTGGCATCTCCTTGCGGCACTTGTCGGTTGCATACGGGCAACGCGGTGCAAAGGCGCAGCCTGCGGGCACGTCCACCAACGAAGGCGGATTACCCTTGATGGGTGTAAGGGGGTGCTTCTCGTCGAGAGCCGGCTCGGGTATCGAGCGGTTAAGACCCCAGGTATAGGGATGGATGGGGTTGTAGAAGATCTCGTCACGCGTGCCAAACTCAACGGGCTGGCCTGCGTACATAACCATGATCTTGTCGGCTATGTCGGCCACCACGCCCAAGTCGTGCGTGATCATGATGATGGCATTGCCGTTCTTTTGCTGCATCTCCTGCATGAGCTCAATGATCTGCGCCTGGATGGTTACGTCCAGAGCCGTGGTGGGCTCGTCGGCAATAAGGATGTCGGGCTCGCAGGCGAGGGCCATGGCAATCATGACGCGCTGGCGCATGCCGCCGGAAAACTCGTGCGGGTACTCCTTTACGCGCTGCTCGGGGTTGGGGATGCCCACCATGCGCAGAAGCTCGACGGAACGCTCCAGCGCCTGCTGCTTGCTAAAGCCCTTGTGCAAGATCATGCCCTCGGAGAGCTGGCGAGCAATGGTGTACACGGGATTGAGCGAGGTCATGGGGTCTTGGAAGATCATGGCAATATCGTTGCCGCGCACGCCCTCAAGCTCCTCCTCGCTCATGGTAATGAGTGACTTGCCACGGTACAGCACATCGCCACCCTCAACCTTTCCGGGAGGCATGTCAATCAGGCCCATGATGGTCAGCGAGGTCACGGACTTGCCGGAGCCAGACTCGCCCACGACGCCCAGCGTCTCGCCGCGATCCAGCGTGTAGCTCACGCCATTGACGGCCTTAACGATGCCGTCCTGCGTATGGAAGAACATCTTGAGGTCGTTGACCTCCAGCAGGTGATGCCCTTCGGGAATGGGGGTATCGCGCAGGTCAACCATGTTGGTGCGCTTCTTGAGTCCTAGTCCAAACATCATGCATCCTTCATCTTGACGTCGAGGGCGTCGCGCAGGCCGTCACCCAGCAGGGTAAAGGCAAGCACCGTGGTAAGAATGGCGATACCGGGCATAATCATGAGCCACGGTTGGGTTGCGAGGTAGGTCTGGCCGTCCTGAATCATGATGCCCCAGGAGGGGTCGGGCGGAACGACACCCATGCCCAAGAACGAGAGGGCACTCTCGGTAAGAATGGCGCCACCAATGTTCATGGTGGAGTACACCACGATGGAGGCCACTGAGTTGGGGAAGATGTGACGCATGATTATGCGCGCGTCGGACGCGCCCATGGCGCGGGCGGCATCCACGTAGTCGTTTTCCTTAACCGACAAGATCGCGGAGCGGAACACGCGGGCGATGGAGGGCCAGCCCAGCACACCGATGGCTATGAACACGTTCTGGATGCCCGGGCCAATGACGGCCAGCATGGCAATGACGAACAGCGTGTACGGGAAAGCCAGGAAGACGTCGGCCGTACGCATAATAAGAGTGTCCCACCAGCCGCCGTTGTAGGCAGCCAAGGCACCGGCAATGAGGCCCAGCACCGTGGAGATGGCCGTGGCAAGTACGCCTACGGCAAGCGAGATGCGCGCACCGTAGATAACGCGGCACAGCACGTCGCGCCCAAGCGTGTCGGTACCAAAGGGGTGCTCCAACGAGGGCGGGAGGCGCGAAACGCTTGACATGATGGTGGAGTCCGTTTCGATGGGGCTTCCAAGGGTTCCCGGAACCCACAGGTCGGCAGTCAGCGCCACGAGCACCATAAAGATAATCCAGATGGCACCGGCAATGGCTAGCTTGTTGCGCTTGAGGCGGCCCCATGCGTCACCCCACAGGGTGCGTGAGGGACGAGCGGCAAAGGTAGACGCCTGTGCATCCTCCACGGCCTCGGCGGCCTCGGTAAGGGCGTTGTTCTCTTCCTTCATGGCTCCTCCTTCCCTACTCGCTCTTGGACGAATCGAAGCGGATACGCGGGTCGAGGAAGGCGTAGCTTATGTCCACGACCAAGTTGATGACCATTACCACGATGACGATGACCGTAACGCTGCCCAACACGATGGGCCAGTCGCGCTGGCTAATGGCACGATACGTCTCGTAGCCAATGCCCGGCCAGTTGAACACCGTCTCGGTAAGGATGGCGCCGGCCAGCATGCCGCCAAAGTCCATTCCAATGTAGGTGACGACGGGAATGAGGGCGTTCTTGAGCGCATGGCGCCATATTACCGCCCTGCGCGATAGGCCCTTAGCTCGTGCCGTGCGAATGTAGTCCTGATTCAGTACCTCGAGCAGCTGCGATCGCATGATGCGCGCCGTGTATGCCGTGGAGACCGCAGCCAGCGTGAGTGCGGGAAGGATGTAGTACACCCAGTTGGGGAACTCCGCATAGGGTCCCGCCACGCCCGAAATGGGCAGGTAGAAACCGCCGCCCGTAAGGTCCTTGAGCACGATGCCCCAAAAGAGCTGCTGCAGCATACCAAACCAAAAGGCAGGCATGGCCACGAGCGCCGAGGTGGTAAGGGTTACGCCCACGTCCCAGGCGGAGTAGCGCTTAATTGCGCTTACCATGCCGGCTGCAATGCCTATGATCGATTCTATTATGATAGCCACGATGGCCAGACGCACCGTGTACGGGTACTTTTCGGCAAGAATGTCGGCAACGGGCTTTCCGTTTTGCTGGTACGAACGCCCCAAGTCTCCATGGAGCAGGCCAGCAATGTAGGCAATGTAGCGCTTCCAAAGTGGCGTCTCGATGGTGTTGCCATTCTTATCCAGAATGGCGTTGCCCTCGTCGTCCGTCTCGATGAGGTGGTACGTTGCCCGCAGGTTCATCTCCGTCTGTGGGTCGAGCTTCTTCTCTCCCGCAATGAGCTTAATGGGATCACCTGGAACCACGTTTTGCATGATGAACAAAATCAGTGTTACCCCCAAGAACACGGGGATGAACTGCACCACGCGTTTGATTATGTACTTAATCATTGTGGGACTCCCGAACCGTTGCCGATAGATTTTCAAAATAGTAATGAAAAAGGTGGAGCACCCTCGTCAGGCACTCCACCTTGTAACACTTTGGTAGCAATAGGTACCTTATGCCAGCTCGGCTTTGGCGAACTCTGCCTTGCCCTGGGGGTCATAGTAGAAGGAAGCCAGGCGGTCGGAGCCCACGTGGTCATGCGCGTAGAACATAACCGGAACAACGGGCATGTCGGCACCAATCATCTGGTTAATCTCGCGATAAGCAGCCTTGCGCTCCTCGTCGTCGATGATCTGGCGGGCGTCAGCCAGGGCCTTATCGACTTTCTCGTTCACGTACTTGGAGTAATTGTTGTCGGACGTGGAGAGGAAGTTGGGATACAAGAAGTTGTCCATGGTCGGGTAGTCGGCGATCCAGCCAAGACGGCCAACCTGGATGTTGCCGTCACCCATGGCGTCAAGATAGGCCGCCCACTCGAGGCTGTCCTGCTCGACCTCGATACCAATCTTCTCTAGGTCGCCCTGGATGATGGACATGATGTCCTCGTGGCCGCCACCAGAGTTGTAGGACAGCTTGATCTTGATGTCGCGCTTGCCGTCGGCGTCTGCAGGGTACTTCTCATCGAGCAGCTTGGCCGCAGCCTCGAGGTCGTAGTGGGAGTTCTCCCACGCATTACCCTCGTTGTCGTCAATCGCACGCGGGAACATGCAGTCGGCGGGAACACGGGTGCCCTCAAACAGGGTGTCGATGATGTTCTGACGGTTAACGGCCAGCGAGAAGGCGTTGCGGACAACGGGATCCTTCATGGTGTCGTCCTGGCAGTTGAGCACCAAGTAGTACACGGAGGTCTCGGCGCCGGTGAGGGTCTGCTTGCCCGGGGTGACGGTATAGCCGTCCTCAGCCTCGCCGTACTTCTTCAGGACTTCGCCAATGCGGCCAGAAGGAATGGAGCAGAAGTCGATGTTGCCAGCCTCGAACTCACGGAACGCGGTGTCGGGATCCTTCTGGATGGAGAAGTAGATGCCGTCGACCTTTGCCGGCTCGCCATAGTAGTCTTCAAACTTGACCAGCGAAATGTACTGGTCGGCGACCCACTTGCCGTCCATCTTGAAGGGGCCGTTGCCAATGGGGGCAACCAGAAACGCGTCGGGGTCGTCCAGCGCAGCCTGCGGCACGGGTGCCAGAGCGGGGTGCGCAACGATGTACAGGAAGTCGGCCGTGGGGGCGGTAAGGGTAACCTTAAGGGTAAGGTCGTCTACGACCTCTACGCCCTTGAGCTCCTTGGCCTTGCCGGCTTGCATCTCCTTGGCGCCCTTAACGGGGTCCAGGTGGTAGGCAATCTCGGACGGGGTCGTCATGCTGGGGTCGCAAATGCGCTCCCAGCCACGCTTGAAGGAAGCGGCGTCAACGGGATCGCCATTGTGGAACGTGGCACCCTTGACCAGATGGAAGGTGAACTCGGTTGCGTCGTCGTTTACTTCCCAGGACTCGGCTGCCTTGGGAACGATCTCTTCCTTGTCCCAGTCGTAGTCGGTCAGTGCGTCAAACAGGACATGCTCAACCTGGGTACCCTCGGACTCCTGCGTGTTGTAGGGGTCAATGGCAACGGGGTTGTTGATGTAGAACTTGATGACGCTTGCAGCCGCGGTACCAGAGCCACCTTCGCTGCCGCTGTTGCCGCCGCAGGCGGAAAGTGCTGCGAGTGCGCTGGCAGCAAGGCTACCACCCAAGAACGTGCGACGATTCATGCTAATAGACATGCTCTTCCTTTCCTAAGATGCCAAAACCACATGGTTCTTTATTCTGCCCCTTTGACTTCAAAATGCAACGCCAACACGACAAGCGGCTAATCTACATAAGTCAAGTGGGTTATATAAAACCCCAACGCATGCCAATCAAAAGGCAATGCGTTGGGGCACACCAACTCTGTTGCAGGAAACTACATCCCCGCTATGGTTCCCACGGGAAAGGTAAGCGCCATGATACACACGCATATGCCAAAGATAACGGCAAAGATTATGGTAAGGCGATCGAGGTTCTTCTCCCAAATGCCCGAGCCGGCCGTGGCATTGTACATGGAGGCCGCGATCATATCGGACACGCCCGTGCCCTTGCCCGAGTGCATGAGAATGAGGATTACGGTAAAGAAGGCCGAGATGGCCATGATTACGAGAAGTGCGATGTTAAGAGGACTCACGTTGGTACTCCTTGATTGGCTTGCAGATAGCGAATGTTTACTCTAGCACAAACTTTCCATGATTCCTAGCATTTTTTTGGCGGTTTTGGGTTTGGCGGTTTGGGGCCAGGCCCCTTTTCGCCAACCTAGCCATATGCGGCCCGCTTAAAGGTCTACCTCATCCCACTGGGGCGAGGCGGGAATCGAGCGAATGCGGGGATTGAGCGCGGCAAACACAGCACCTATGAGCGCCAGGACCATCATGGTAACCACGAAGCCAGAGAACCCTACGCGCGGCAAAAGCTCTCCCGCAAAGGCGCCAGAGAGACTGCCGATCAACATGATGGATGTCATTATTGCCGCACGCGTCCTCCCCTGTTTGGCCACGGGAGTCTTGGAGAACACGAAGCCGTTCACCAGCGCGCTAAACAGCGGCATGGGCAGGCTTGCAAGCAGCGTAGACAACACCACAAAGGGGTATTCCGAGCAAATCGCCATGGGAATGTATGCGGCCGACATAAGAGTAAGCGTTACCACCACGCCCTTTCCCACCGGGACGCTGTTGCACAGCTTGGCGGAGACGAGCGAACCCACCATGATGCCTAGCGCCGTGCCGACGTTTGCCAAGCTAATGAGCAACGGATCGACGCCCTTCTCTACCAAATTGAGATTAACCGCCTGATGAACGGCGAATATGCCAAACTGCGCTATGCCTATGATGAGCACCGCCTGCACGATGGTCCTACTCGACAAGACCCACTTCCAGCCATCGACCATGTCGATCATGAACGAGGCTTCCTTGTTCTGCGAACGCTGCTGTGCCTCGTCGTTGGGCAGGCGCAAGAACAGCGCGCTTACGAACGCCAAGGCATCAAACAGTGCGCTGGCAAAGAAGGGAAAGGCGTGCGAGACGCCAAACAGCGCCGCTCCCAAGGGCGAGCCCGCCGTATTTACAGCCGCATCCCGGCCTTGGTTGATGCTCTCGGCCTCTGCATAGCGCTTTGGCCCCACCACACGAATGAGCGCAGCGTTTGTTGTGCCACCCAGGAAGCCAAAGATGGAAGACGAGCACAGGCAAAGCGTCGCAAACAGGACGAACGTGAGGTTTCCCGTTACGAAGAGCATGCCCATGGTGAACCAGAGCAAGGCGCAGACTCCCGCCTGCACGAGGATGAGCCGCCGATGGTCGTGACGGTCAATGAACGTGCCACCGGTGATTTGGGTGACGGCGCTCACAACACCGCGTGCCGTGGCAAACCAGCCGGCCACCGTTACCGAACCAGAAAGCTCATAGGCCATGACCGAAATCACAATCCAATGCACGGCGGAGCCGGCAAGTAGGAACGTGTCGGCCCCAAACCACGCGGGATAGTTTGGCATGCGGAAGAGCGATTTCTTATTCATGCTTTTAGAATATTACCGACTCGTCTTTGTATTTGTTTCATTTCGTTTCATCTTGGTCGATTGGCCGTTTGGCCGTTTGGGGCTTGGCCCCAAACGGCCAAGTAAAAAAGGACCCGAGCCGAAGCCCGGGTCCTCGTTCCTCACGGTATGACGAACTAGCTTATGCCATGGCAGAGCGTACCATGTCGGCAAAGCCGTCGGCCTTGAGGGAAGCGCCGCCCACGAGGGCGCCGTCCACGTCTTCCTTCTCCAGGAAGCCAGCGATGTTGCTGGGGTTGGCAGATCCGCCGTACAGAACGCGGATGCCCGCTGCCGTCTCCTCGCCAAAGATCTCGATGAGGACCTTGCGGATGGCGCCGCATACTTCCTGGGCGTCGTCTGCGGTAGCGGTCTTGCCGGTGCCGATGGCCCAGATGGGCTCATAGGCGATGACGTACTTGGAAGGATCGGCGATCTCCAGACCGGCGGTGTCCTTCTTGATCTGGTCGACGACGAACTCTACGTGCGTGCCAGCCTCGCGGATCTCCAGGGACTCGCCGCAGCAAGAGATGGGGATGATGCCATGAGCCATGAGGGCCTTGGCCTTCTTGTTGATGTCCTCGTCGGTCTCGCCAAAGTAGTCACGACGCTCGGAGTGACCGATGATGCAGTGCGTGGCACCAATGGCCTCGAGCATGTTGGGAGCCGTCTCGCCGGTGTAGGCGCCGGCCTCCTCCCAGTACACGTTCTGAGCGGAAAGGGCAAACGGGGCCTTCTCCTGCTCGATGACCTCGGCAACGCCCTTGAGGTCAACTGCCGGCGGAGCGACGACAACGTCAACGTCGCCCGTGCCGTCCTTCAGCTCGGCGGCAAGCCCGGTAGCGAGCTCGACGGCCTCGGAGAAGGTCTTGTTCATCTTCCAGTTACCAGCAATCATCCTTTTACGCATCGAGAAGCGCCTCCACTCCAGGAAGGGCCTTGCCCTCGACGAGCTCCATGGAAGCGCCACCACCGGTGGAGATCCAGCTCATCTTGTCGGCCAGGCCAAACTTATTGATAGCTGCGACGGAATCGCCGCCGCCGATGATGGACGTGCAGTCGGAGTCGGCAATGGCCTCGGCAACAG
>JAUMWL010000115.1 GCA_030529665.1 Coriobacteriales bacterium | reverse complement strand
GCCGCGCTTCTTCAGCTCCTCCTTGCGGAGCTTCAGGTAGTCTTTCATGATCCACCTCTATTTCTGGCGCGTTCGCGCCCTCTTCGCCGTACGCCGTACGGCTTACCTATAAAGTTACTTTAGATATTACTACGGCTATGCCTTTTTGTCATCTGTTTGAACACAGTTTCTAAACGAAATTCTCACCCAAAATTCTGAAATCCCGGCCTCTCGTTACCGTCTTGTCTATCGCTCAGTCTGCGAGACGAGCGAGAGAATTGTCAGTCTCTTTTGACGGGGGACAGTATCGCTCCGAGCACGTAATGATGATCACGCGTGTGCTGGTAAGGCCGTGGGCTTACGCAGGTGTGCTGTATTTGGAAGCAGTGTGGTTCCCCCGTCCGGAGGCGTGCTGTCTTTTGGAGCTGTGAGGGTCGAATCACCACGGGTGTGCTGTCTTTTGGAGCAGTGTGGCTTTCTAGCCCACACTGGTCGCAATCACAGCACGCTTTTCCATTACTGGTCCACACAGCTCGTAAAGACAGCACACCACGTCGCTACTGACCCACACAGCTCGTAAAGACAGCACGCATCGCCGCGCGCCTCCCACACAGCTCGCAAAGACAGCACACATCCCCACCGGCACCTATGCTGAGCGCGATTTCAGCACCGGAGCATCAAATGCCATTTGGCGAATCTCGTCCTCAGAGACATCCGCACGGGCAGCTGCGTCCTGGACGCTCAGCACACCGTCACGCACAAGCTCAACGAGCGTTTCTTGACGGCCCTTTACAAGGCCCTCCGCTAGGCCCTCTCGCCGCCCGTCCTCGCGAAAAAGCGCGCCTATCTTCTCCTCGTCATACTCGTCCATGAACATGTCGATCACCGTGGACCTCCTCCGCGTAAGGTAGTCTGTAAGCACGCCCTCATCCATGCACTGTTGTACCGCAGAGTTCACCGCTTCGTCAAACGGCAGTCCACGCGACCGGTTGGCGCGCACAAGCTTAAGAAGACGTACGTAACCAGCCAGCGCCTCACACTCGCCGAGCAAATCATCGCTCTGGTCGGAGCACACGTTGAGCACGTTTGCCGTCACCTCGACGTCTCCTTCCCCCGCGTACGCATCCGAAAGACGAAGCATCTCGGCGGCAGGCTCATCCTCGTCTCCCATGTAAAACACCACGAACTTGGGCATGGGAAGCGGCAGCAGTCTCGTCCCGTACTCGTTGAGACTATTCGCCTCCACGTGGGCCGCGTGGAGCCGGACGAAGTACTTTAACCCGCGAAGCGGCATATTGGGGTTGCGCGTTGACTGGTGCTCCCAAAGCGAGAGGTCATCCCCCACGAGCAGCGACACGTCGTTGCGCGGCCAACTGCCCACCCGGGTGCAAACGATACTCAGGTGCTTTCGCACGTAGTTCGCATTTTTCTTGCCTCAATTGCGCTGCAGACGGACGTCACACGTCCACCTCGGGCAAGAAGACAATCGTCGATAGCGCTTTTAGTTGCTGTCTTTATCAAGAATTACGGACTAATCCGCAAATCCGCAGGTGAGCGGGTCCCGCAATCCTCCCGTTTTGTAATTGTGTACTCCACGCAAACTCTGCGGGCACACAATTACAAAACGAGAGTTCCCTCTTCCGCAAAAATCGCACCTTATCTCCTGGAGCGATGTATTTGTGTACGGTGGGGCCGTACGCCGCAGCACACAATTACAGTACAACGCCACGTGACGCCTGGCCAAGAAGCGTTCCATGCCCGTTCCGCTAGCCTAAGCGTGAAAAGCTCACTACACGGTCGAATCGAGTGAGGCGGCCAAGGCGGACATCTGCTCCTCGGATACATCGGCACGTATGGCGGCGTCTTGCACTCCCAGTATCCCCTCGCGAACAAGCTGTGCAAGCATTGTCATACGGCCCTCTTGGCGACCTTCCGCCAAGCCCTCAAGGCGGCCTTCCGCCAGGCCCTCTTGGCGACCTTCCTCGCGAAACAGTGCCTCTATCTTTTCCTCGTCGTACTCGTCCATGAACATGTCTATCACCATGGACCTCCTATTCGTAAGGTAGTCTGCCAGCACACCTTCGTCTATACACTGTTGTACCGCAGAGTCCACGGCCTCGTCAAACGGGAGGCCGCTTGCCTTGTTTTCACGAACGAGTTCCACCAGTCTCACGTAACCGGCGAGTGCCTCGCAGCTCTGCAGAAGATTCCAGCTCTCCTTTGCGGTCACATTTATCACCGTTGCTACAACCTCAATATCGCCCTGTCCTTCGTACGCGTCCGAGAAGCGAAGCACCTCAATGTGCGGACGTTTGGACTCGCCAACATAGAACACCACAAAGTGCGGAGCTGGGACCTTAACTAACACCCTTCCATACTCATTGAGCTTGTGCTTCTCTTCATGCGCCGCATAAAGGCGCGCAAAGTACTTCAGCCCGCGGAGCGGCATGTTGGGGTTGTATGTAGACTGGTGCTCCCACAAGGAGAGGTCGTTTCCCACCAAAACGGAGACGTCGTTTCGCAGTCCCATGTAAATCACGTCGTCTAGAGTCGTGATTTCGAGTTCTTCCGGGTCGGTGTACGTCGTCCCGTTGAGAGCATTGTACAGCGACAGCGCATTCTCCTTGCGTTCCTCCGCACCAAACAAGTCCCTAAACACCGTGTCCTTGTACTCGCGCCGAGGCTGTGGTCTCTGGCTCATCATCTGCGCTTCCTTTCTCGTTGGGCTTCGCTCGCAAGCGGGTTTTGCAAGCGCTTGCCGCTCTTCCGAAAGGCAGACGTTACTCTGGTGAGCTTGCACGAATTGCGCATTTTTCTTGCCTCAATTGCGCAGATAAAGGATGACGGGTGTCACCAAGTTGAGCCTTTACCATCGTCACAGGTGCAAAAACGTTAGATTATGAATGTGCATACCCACACGCAAGCATTGGAGCGAAAGTGCGGTGTTCACAACACCTTCACATATGGTTGTCGGCCGAGACACAGGCGAAGCGGGCCTACAGCGTGCTGTTGAAGTCTCCGTAAATGCTGAACATGGGCAGATACACGGCAAGCAGGATTATGCACACGATGCCCGCAAGCAGGCAGATGGTGATGGGCTCCAACATGCCTATGGCACGTGCGGTTGCTTCCTGCACCTCAAAGTCGTAGTAGTCGCTCACGACCTCAAGCGTATGCTCAAGCTCGCCGGTCTCCTCGCCCACTCCCGTCATCTCGGTCGCCAGACGAGGGAAAGCCCCCGTACTCGCCAGCATCTCCGCAAGGGGCCTGCCCGCCTCGAGGTCGGGCACAATACTGCCCAGCATGTAGCCCATATAGTAGTTGGAAATAGTTCGCGAGGTCACAGCCACCGCCTGCGAGGACGACAATCCCGCCATCATCATTACGGCCATGGTGGAAGCGTATTGGGATGCCGAGCTCATAACGTTAATCTTTCCCAGCACAGGCACCACAGTGCCCAGTTTGCTCCACTTAAGGCGGAAGCTCTCGCTCTTGTGCTTGGCCAGCTGAATTCCACCAACTGCCAGCACAATAAACAACCCTATGACCCACCACCACTTAACCATAAAGTCAGAAGCGCTGATCATGATCTGCGTAGGCATTGGAAGCTCGGAACCCATGCTGTCAAACGTGGTCTTAAAGGTTGGAACGGCAAACACCATAATTACGCCCACCACGATAACCGCCACGCCCATGATGAAGCTGGGATACATCATGGCGCTCTTTACCTTGCCGCTCGTCTCGGACTGCTTGCGATAGAACGTGGCCAGACGCTTGAACACCAGCACCAGATTACCGGACTGCTCGCCGGCACGAACGGATTCAATAAAGGTGGTTGGCAGATGCCCCCCGTGCTTCTCAAAGCTGCTGGCTAGCTCATAGCCGGCCGCGACGTCGTTGGCCACGTTGGTGAGGATCTCTTTTAGGGTCTTGTCCTCAGTCTGACCAGCCACGAGCTCAAGCGTGCGCACGATGGGAAGGCCGGCCTCAAGAATGATGGCAAACTGGTTGCACATAACCGAGAGGGTCTTGTCCTTGGTCTTCTTTGAGCCAATGCGCAAGTCAATGTCGTGCTCGCTTCCCGACTCCTCGATGGACGTAACAATGTATCCGTCGTCCTTGAGAATGGTTACGGCTTCCTCGCGGGTGTTTGCCTCCACCACGCCGTCGACGTTTGCGCCGTACGAAGAACGAGCCGTGTATTTGAATGCCCTCACTGTGCCCTCCTCGCATTAGAGCGGGCAAAGGGAGCATCCCCTTTACCTGCCCCGTCTACTTTTTAGCGAACCTGCCTGCGCATCTGATCGGGATCGTGTGCGGCCGCAATGGCGTCCTGTGCCGTAATGGTGCGGCTGCGCACCAAGTTTATGAGCGCTCGGTCCATGGTGATGGAGCCAAGCTCGGCCGTGGTGGCAAGCGTGTTTGCAATCTGTGGCGTCTTGCCCTCGCGAATGAGGTTCTTGATGGCCGGATTTACAATCATCACCTCGGCTGCAAGCACGCGCCCGCCGCCGCGCTTCTTTAGCAGCTGCTGGCTCACCACGGCCTTGAGCGTCATGGAAAGCTGCATGCGAATCTGCTGCTGGCGCTCCTCGGGAAACACGTCCACCAAACGGTCGATGGAGTCTGGCGCGGACTGGGTGTGGAGCGTTCCAAACACCAGGTGGCCCGTCTCTGCTGCGGTAAGCGCGGTCTCTATGGTTGAGAAGTCACGCATCTCGCCCACCAGAATGACGTCGGGATCTTGGCGCAATACGGCGCGCAGACCTTCGGCAAAGCTCCTCGTGTCGCGGCCAATCTCGCGTTGGTCTATGGAGCAGCGGTCGGGCTCGTATACGTATTCCACGGGGTCCTCAAGCGTGACGATGTGGTCGGGACGCGTGTGGTTAATGCGGTCAATAATGGCGGCAAGGGTGGTGGACTTTCCCGAGCCCGTCTCGCCCGTTACGATTACAATGCCACGTTGATACGTTTGGAACTCGTACACCACGGGTGGCACCCCAAGCTTGTCGAGGTCTGGGATGCTGCTTGCCAGAATACGTATTGCCATGCAGCACTTGCCCATGCTTCGATACACGTTAAGACGGCAACGCACACCGTTGGAGAAGGTCGTCGCAAGGTCCACCTCAATGCCCTGCTCCACCTTTTGGTACTCCGCGCCACACGCCTCACGGCCCAGAGCCTCGGTGTCCTCGGGCGTAAGGATCACGTCGTTGGCATCTTCCAAAGAGCCGTCGATCCTAAAGCGAATGGGCACACCAGGAGCGATGAGGATGTCGGAGGTTCCCGCATTGCTCGCAGCGCAGATAATGGCGTCTAGTGATGGCATATCGGTTCCTTTCGTCGCGTTTGCTAGTCTGCAAATCCGCCTTAGTCATCAAAGGCAAAGATGACACGTTGCACTTCCTCTGGCGTGGTGATTCCCATACGCACCAGCTCCAGACAGTTTTGCAACATGGGCTGGAAGCCGCTTCGATCAACCGCGTCAAGTAGTTCGGCGCGGGGAGCACTTGTGGCAATGGCATGACGTATGCGCTTGTCGAGCACGAGGGTCTCCACCACCACAATACGGCCGCGATATCCACTTTGGTAGCATTCCGGACAACCGCGTCCACGCATGAACTTTATGCTTCTGATCGTGGGGTCATGCAAGTTGAATCCAGAGGCAGCGAGCTCGTCGGGGTCGGGCGTGTATTCCTCCTTGCAGTGCGGACAGATGCGCCTCACAAGGCGCTGGGAGATTACGCCCTTGAGCGCGGTGGACACCATATACGGCTCCACACCAATGTCGTCGAGACGGTCTAGGGTAGAAACGGCGTCGTTGGTATGCAGCGTAGAGAGGACCAAGTGTCCTGTAACGGCCGAGCGAAATGCGATGTCAGCCGTCTCTCGGTCTCGAATCTCGCCGATGGAGATGATGTCGGGGTCCTGACGCAGAATTGAGCGCAAGCCAGCGGCAAAGGTGGTACCGGTCTTCTCGTTAATCTGGACCTGGTTTACGCCCTCTATGTTGTACTCTACGGGGTCTTCGAGCGTGACGATGTTGACTTCCTCGGTGTTGAGTCGGTCAATCATGGTAAACAGCGTGGAGCTCTTGCCAGAACCCGTGGGGCCAACCAGCAATATGATGCCCTGCTTGAGGTTGAGCAACTTGTTGTAACGCTCCAAGTTGATGCCCATAAAGCCAAGCTCCTCGGGCGTGTTGAGCTTTTGGTTGCGGTCCAGAATACGCATTACGATCTTCTCGCCATGCACGGTGGGCAGCGTGGAAACGCGCAGGTCGGCCTCGCGCATGCGCACGCGCACGATGGCACGGCCGTCTTGAGGAATGCGGCGTTCGGTAACGTCCATGTTGCACATTACCTTTATGCGCGAGGTGAGAGACTGCTGCAGCTCCTTGGGTATGGTGAACTCGTTGTGCAACAGACCGTCGATGCGCATGCGCACCACAACCTGCTTCTCCATTGGCTCGATGTGGATGTCGGAGGCACGCGTGGACAGACCGCGCTCTATGATGTTGTCCACCAGACGAATCGACGGCGCGGAGGACTCGTTCTCGGACCCGACCTCGGCAACCTGCAGGCCAGTGCGCTCGCGGGCGGCCTCCCCCACCTCCTTTTGCATCTCTTGGATGGCGCGCTTTGCGCCTTCGGTGCCATAGAGCTTGGAGATGGCGTGGTCGATGCCCGATTGCATGGCAATCATGGGTACGACGCGCCTGCGCGAGGCTGCACGCACCTCTTCGGTCGCGATGAAGTTGAGGGGATCGCTCATGGCAAGGTACAGCTCGTCGCCACGCGTACGCACCGGTACCACGTTGTAGCGCTTAGCCAGGTTCTTTGGCACGAGCCTGGTCATGCTGGGATCTATGTCAACCGACGTGAGGTCTATAAAGTCGATGCCCAGCTGCATGGTAAGGGCATCCACAACCTGGCGCTCGGT
The DNA here is from genome assembly GCA_030529665.1 of Coriobacteriales bacterium. Lineage (GTDB taxonomy): Bacteria > Actinomycetota > Coriobacteriia > Coriobacteriales > Atopobiaceae > RUG440. The sequence goes on along the minus strand of JAUMWL010000115.1, from coordinate 2,768 downwards.
AATAATGCCCGACTGTACCAGCTCGTCTCCCAAGCGACGCTTGGTCTTTTTTTGGTTTGCAAGCGCTTGCCCAAGCTGTTCATTCGTAATGACACCAGCGTCAATGAGCAAGTCACCAAGACGTGTGAACTTCATTCCCGCATCCCGCATTCAGTTATCTGGTGTTCTAAGCCATATGATGGCTATGTTACTACCATGGTAACGCAAAACATGTTGTTTGATTATGGCTACCGGACAAAGGGAGGCATTCCCCTTGCCCGGTAGCCGTATTGCATGTGTTAGAAGCTGTGGCCGCCACCTCCGCCGCCTCCGCCGCCACCTCCGCCGGAGCCAGAATCGTGGTAGATGCGTTCGGAACTTGTGACTATGGGATCGTCCAAATAGTAGCTGGGAATGGGCGAGGCACCTTGCGGACCTTGCGCGTTCTTGAGCTTACGGCTTGCGCTGGTGCGCATGAGGAAGGCGATATAGAAGTTCAGGAGGATGCCCAGAACCACGGCAATCATGGCGTTGGTTATATGCTTAACGGGACGCGCGATTCGTCCCCCTTGGCACTTGGTAAGAATCTGCGAGAAGGCAGCGTCGGCACATTCGTAATAGTCGCCCTTGCTTGCCAGCTTGTAGATGTTGTCGGTTATGGCACGCGCGTCGGCTCGCGAAATCGTAGAGAGACCCTTCTCGTTTGAGAAGATATATATCTCTCGGTTGCTCATGTCAATAACAAACACCGTGGCGGCATCGCTGCCAAAGTTCGTGTGGACATACGAGGACGCAAAGCTCTCGGTGGAACTGCTGTTGGTGCTCGTGGTAACAAACGCCACGTCCAGATACTCCGTAAGCTCCGCGTAGTCGTCCTTCAGTCGGTTCTGCTCGTCTGCCGTCAGCAGCTCGGCCTTGTCTTCCACGATAAACGTCCCACCGGCCGCGAACGCCGTGCCAGGAAGCAGGCACGCACATAGTGCGATTGCGAGGATGGTATAAATGGTTCCTAGACGCTTCATGCCTCTACCTCCGCCCTGTCAAAGAGCTTGGGCAACGGACGGGTGGTGCTCACGTTATACATCCTCAGCATGCCAACGGAGGATGCAACAAGACCCAAGATGCACACGGCGTCACCCAAGTAGTACCAGCCGTCGTTCACCGGCGAGATGATTACGATGGCCGTGTTCAGAAGCACGGTTACGAACAAGATGGCAATGGCAATAAGCGGGTCTTTTTGCGCCACCTTCTCTCGCCACTTGAGTATTCGTACCAAGACGGTAATCGCATAGAGGATTACGGCAACGGGAAGAACCATTTTCAATGACGCCCCCAGCGAGCCAAATTTGAGGGTCTTACCCAGCCCGAGGGAGATGCCGGCTATTGCAAGGAACACGACGACCGTTCTGGCAAGCGCTGGCACTTTTGCGCCTTTGCCACGCCTCTTCTTGGGAGCGGCGGCTTCCCCGGTAGCCATTGCCTCGTCGGCTGCCCAGCCCTTGTCGTTTACATGCAACTGCTGGTCGTACTCGCGCTTTGCCGCAATCTTTATGCCCATGGCCATAAGAAACGCCGCTACCAAGCTGATGATGGAGGTAATGAGAGGCGTCGGCTGCACCAGAAGCTCCAGAAGCAAGAACAGCGCAACGCTTATGATTGCGCACCCAATGCCAAACGAACGCAGCTCCAGCGGCATGTCGGACACAACCTTGCCGGACTCGCCGTTTATGACCGCATAAGCCACACGCTCGTCCTTGCGCCACGTAAGGAACCATAGAGGATAAAGAACGGAATGATGTCCCGTCACCTCGGTCTCCACCGTGGATCCCTTTTCGTCCACGTCTATGCCCGTGGCCGTGTTCACCTCGCTGCCAGCAGCACCTATTATGTCTTCCTCGGCACGGACCTTCGCGTCCTCGTAGTACAGCTCTGCCGGAACGGATGAGGCATCCGCATAGAACCCCGAGAGATACGCCGGATTGAAGTCCTGCTCCTTTGAGGCATCGAACGGCAGCGAACGCTCGGAGATCTCGTCGTCCAGGTATTTGCTACCATCGAAGGTTACGCCACGATCGTAGGGCTCCTCAACCTCGCCTTCGATGAGGTAATGGTTCACCACGTCGTAGCGGCGGTTGTGCTCGACCGTCTTCTTGCCTTTTATCTCCATCTTGCCAAACTCGGCATCATACTGATAGAAGGGCATGTAGATGCCCGTAAACTTCTGAATGAACTCGGGGTCTTTGAGCTCGCGCGGAAGGTAGCGCACGCCCCTGGTATAGGTCTTATACAAATCCACGCAACGATCCTTCGATACCTGGAAGGGTATGATGCGCTCGACCTCGCTACCTTGGGCCGCGCTCTTTATCATGCTCTGACCGCCACAGTAGGGGCAGAAGCCTATGATGGAATCTTCCGTTCCCTCTAGCTCCGCGCCACAGTTTTGGCACGTAAACACCGCCATGCCACCATCTGCCACGAATGCCTGCCCCACTTGGGTCGAAGCTTCGGGACTCTGGTCCCTAAAGACAAAGTCTTTGGGATCGCATACGCTATCGCAGTGTAGGCAACGCATCTTTTGGGACTCGATGTCAAATACCATACTGCCATTGCAGTTCATACAATGAAACGCCACGTCACACTCCTTCCATCCAGCTACCCAGTCACCATGATACATAAAACTCATGCCATTGGCTCGGTCTATTCCACTTGGAGAGATACTGGTCGTCTCCTTGCCGTGAACGGGACGCCTTCGCCCCCTACGTTGGCTTCACGGAGACGGAGGTGGAGTC
>JAUMWL010000114.1 GCA_030529665.1 Coriobacteriales bacterium | reverse complement strand
GGGCACCGGCGGCCCGTGGGGCGGCATGGAGGTCAACGAGGCCAACCCCAAGATCATCGAGTGGCTGGACGAGCGCGGCGCACTCATCCTTCACGAGGACATGAGCCACAGCTACCCGCACTGCTGGCGTTGCAAGAGACCCGTCATCTTCCGCGCCACCAGCCAGTGGTTCGTCTCGATGGACAAGACCGGCCTGCGACAGACCGCGCGCGAGGCGCTCGACCACGTGGACTTCTACCCCGCCCACGCCGTCAAGCGCATCGGCTCCATGGTGGAGGGCCGCCCGGACTGGTGCATCAGCCGCCAGCGCAACTGGGGCGTGCCCATCCCGGCCTTCACCTGCCAGGACTGCGGCGAGTCCGTCATGAACGACGACACCCTCGACGCCGTCATCAAGCTCTTCCGCGAGCAGGGCTCCGACCACTGGTTCACCGACGACCCGGCCACCTACCTGGGCGAGGCCTGCGTGTGCCCCAAGTGCGGATCTAACAGCCTCAAGGCCGACCGCGACATCCTGGACGTGTGGTGGGACTCCGGCGTCTCCCACACCGCCGTGTGCCGCCACCGCGACTACCTGGGCTTCCCGGCCGACATGTACCTGGAGGGCTCCGACCAGCACCGCGGCTGGTTCATGAGCTCGCTCATGACGAGCATCGGCGCCTACGGCGTCGCCCCGTACAAGGCCGTGGTGAGCCAGGGCTTCACCCTCGACGGCCAGGGCCGCAAGATGAGCAAGTCGCTGGGCAACGTGATCGACCCCAACAAGGAGTGCGACACCCGCGGCGCCGACGTGCTGCGCCTGTGGGTGGCCTCGGTGGACACCAGCGTGGACGTGCCGTGCGACGGCAAGATCCTCGACCACGTGGGCGAGGCCTACCGTCGCTTCCGCAACACGTTTAGGTTCCTCCTGGGCGAGATTGAGGGCCAGTTTGACCCGGCCGCCGACGGCGTGGCGGTAGAGGACCTCGAGCCCTACGACAAGCTCATGCTCGCGCGCCTTTGCGAGGTGCACGACCAGGTGAGCGAGGCCTACGCGGGCTACCGCTTCAACCAGGTGTTCCGCACGCTCTACGACTTCGTGATCACCGAGCTCTCCAACGGCTACCTCAACGCCACCAAGGACCGCGTGTACTGCGAGGCCCCCACAAGCGCCGTGCGCAGGAGCGCCCAGACGGTGTGGGCGCACATCCTGTCCATGCTGCTGCGCGACCTGCAGCCCATCCTGGTGTACACCACCGACGAGGTCATGGCCTACCTGCCGGCCAGCATGCGCGACGGTCAGGACTACGCCGCCCTGCTCGACTGGTGGCAGGCCCCCATGGAGGCGGAGGTCTACGCCCCCTACCTGCCCGCCTACCAGGCGGTCGTTGAGGCTCGCGCGGCCTTTACCAAGTCCTACGAGGACGCCATCGGCGCCGGCACCATCACCGAGAAGACCACCCAGGCCGCACGCGCCGAGCTCACGCTGCCCGCGGGGCAGTACGAGCTGCTCACGGGCGAGATGGGCTGCGACCTGGCCGAGCCGTTCGTGTGCTCTGCGGTGAGCGTTTCAGTCGGCGACGAGCTCACGTGTGCGGCGCTTCCCGCCGAGGGGCAAAAGTGTGAGCGCTGCTGGAACTGGCGTGAGCTCGGCGAGGACCATCTGTGCCACCGCTGCCACGACGCGGTGGAGGCATATCAGGAGTAAGCTGCATGTGTCATGAGGGCGAGCAAAGGGGAGTGCCCCCTTTGCTCGCCCAGACCATACGACATATTGTGTAGAAGGGGAAGCGTGGAAATTCGATTCGGAGAGACGACTGCTCGAGGCAGGCGCATCGCCTTGTTTTGGTTGCTGGTCATCTTGGTCGTAATCCTAGACCAGACCACAAAGGCCGCGGCAATCGAGGTCTTGGAGCATGGTTCGCTGACGTTTATACCAGGCATTCTTAACTTGGTCTTGGTGTACAACACGGGGGCGGCCTTCTCGTTTGGCGAAGGTGCCGGAGTTATATTTGTGCTTGCCGCAATCGCGTTCTTTGTGGCTTCCTTTGTTTGCGTGACAAACACCGAAGACCTTCCGTTTCGCCTGGTGGTGTCGATTTCCCTCATCGCCGGTGGAGGCATGGGCAACTTGGTGGATCGGCTCATTGCCGGTTGCGTTACGGATTTCTTGTCTTTCTCTTTTATCCGCTTTCCCGTGTTCAATGTTGCTGACATCTGCGTTACGCTTGGTGTGGCTGCCACTGTACTATTCTTGTGGCAGCGGGATGCAAGCAAGCAGTCATTGTCGGTAGATGCGGATATGTAGGGTAATGGATAGCGTCGACGCGCAGGCAACGCCTAACAACACGCAGACGAACGAGGGCATTGTGGGACCTCAAGAGGAGGGCATGAGGCTCGATGCCTATGTGGCCACCCTGCCCGGATGTCCCAGCCGCTCCGCATGCGCAAAGATAATAGAGCGTGGCGACGCAACCATAAACGGCATAGTGGCAAAGGTCAAGTCAGAGCGACTGGTGCTAGGCGATCGCATATGCGTGCGCATGCCGGCCGCGCAGGACACCTCCGGCGAGCTGGTGCCAAACCCCTACATCCACCTTGACATACGCTATGAGGACGACTACCTCATAGTTCTGTCAAAGCAGGCTGGCCTGGTTTGCCATCCCAGCCCGGGGCACGTGGATGACACCTTGGCAAACGCATTGGTTGCCCATTGCGGCTACGAGCACCTGGGCCTCTTGCAGGGAGAAGACCGGCCGGGCATCGTGCACAGGCTTGATCGCGAGACGAGCGGACTCATGCTTGCGGCAAAGGACGACGAGACGCAACGTGCGCTGCAAGACCTCATTCGCCTGAGAGTGCTGGACAGGCGCTACATAACGCTCGTGCATGGAGACGTTACGGTTGACGAGGGCAGCGTGACCACGGGCATATCGCGCTCAACGCGAGACAGGATTCGCATGATGGTGAGCTATGACCCCATGGCTCGCGAGGCGATCACCACCTTCCGTACGCTGGAGCGATTTGAGGCCGGTCCTCGCGACGAGGGATACACGTTGCTGGAGTGTCACTTGTTTACGGGCAGGACCCATCAGATTCGCGTGCACATGCGCCACATTGGACACCCGGTGGTGGGAGACCCGCTGTATGGGGTGGGCACCAAGAGGTCTCAGCCCAGAAACAGGGGGCTGGAGAGACAGTTCTTGCACTCGTGGAGCATAGCCTTCGACCATCCGCGCACAGGCGAGCGGATCTCTTGCACCGACGCCTTGCCAGAGGACCTAAAAGAGCTCTTGGACGGGCTGGCTCCTCGCTCAATGGGGCGCACCTTGGCTGGGGAGCGCATTTGCCCCGCCTGCGAGTGACCGATCCCAAGGATGAGGCTATACTGATGATGGAGGTGTGCGTATGGAATTCAACGGCGTGGGGCTAACCCCCATCGTGGTCCTCAACTTCTTCGTGTGGGCGTTCTTCTCGTTTGCCTACCTGTATCAGCTGTTCTACATGCTGTGGGTCTTGGCCAAGGGCGTGGTAAAGCTCCCGCCTGCAAAGAAGAACCATTCGTATGCCTTTGTGATCGCGGCCCACAACGAGGAGCCCGTGATCGCAAACCTCGTGCAGTCCATTCTCAATCAGGAGTACGACGGCGACATTGGTTGCTTTGTGGTGGCGGACAACTGCACCGACAACACGGCCGAGGTTGCCGAGGCAGCAGGAGCCACGGTGTGGCGGCGCGACGATTTGGTGCGCAAGGGCAAGAGCTGGGCGCTGGACTATGCCTTCTCTAGCATACTGGACAAGTATGGGGACCGCTTTGAAGGCTTCTTTGTAATGGACGCCGACAACATCGTGGCTCCCAACTACGTAAAAGTCATGAACGACGCCTTTGACGAGGGCTATCTTGTGTGCACGAGCTATCGCAACTCAAAGAACTTTGACTCCAGTTGGATAAGCTCCGCCTACGCCACGTGGTTCTTGCGTGAGGCGCGCTTTCTCAACAACGCGCGCATGATGCTGGGCACAAGCTGTGCGATCTCGGGCTCTGGCTGGCTCGTGTCGGCCTCGATCGTGCGTGGCATGCATGGGTGGAGGTTCCACACGCTAACGGAGGACATTCAGTTCTCGGCCTTCTGCTGCGCCCATGGCATCCAGATAGGTTTTGCGCCGGCGGAGTTCTTTGACGAGCAGCCCGTCACCTTTAAGGCGTCATGGGTCCAGCGCATGCGTTGGACCAAGGGCTTCTATCAGGTGTTCTTCTCGTACTGCCACAACCTGCTCCACGGCATCTTTGTGAGGGGCCGGTTTGCCTCGTACGACATGCTGATGACCATAGCCCCCGCCATGCTCCTCTCGCTCGTCTCGATGCTGCTAAACAGCGCCTACCTTATTGTGGGGTCCTTGAGCCATGGCTACTTTGCCACACAAGGCGAGATACTCATGTGCCTGGGATCGCTTTTGTTGACGCTTTCTTCCATGTATGTGATGTTCTTTATGCTCGCACTCGTTACCACCATATGCGAGCGCAAGCACATCTATGCGCGCAAGCGTTGGCGCGTGTTTACCAACCTGTTTACCTTTCCCTTGTTTATGTTTACCTACATCCCCATGTCCGTGATCGCGCTGTTCAAAAAGGTGGAGTGGGTGCCCACCAAGCACGACATTGCGGTTAATTTTGATGATGTGGTGAGCAATTCGTAGGCACGGTGCATAGGTGCTTGAGTGCCGTCGAGGTTTAGTGCAGAATAACGGCCAACGGTAAATATATCTCGGCGAAAGGAACCCATCATGGCAATGTTCTTTGAGGGGGAATCCCATACCTTTAGCGAATACCTACTAGTGCCCGGTTACTCTTCCTCGCAGAACATACCCCAAAACGTGTCGCTTCGCACTCCGTTGGTGAGGTTTGCCAAGGGTGAGGAGAGCCCGCTTACGCTCAACATCCCCATGACGTCGGCCATTATGCAGTCCGTCTCGGGCCCCAAGCTTGCGGTGGCCCTAGCGCAGCAGGGTGGCCTCTCGTTTATATTTGGCTCGCAGACCCCTCAGGACGAGGCGGACATGGTGCGCGAGGTAAAGGCGTCCAAGGCCGGCTTTGTGGTATCTGCGGTAAACCTCACGCCAAATATGACGCTTGAGCAGGTTATGGAGCTCAAGGCGGAGTCGGGGTACTCCACCATGCCCGTAACCGACGACGGCACCGCGCATGGCAAGCTCCTTGGCCTGGTGACCACTCGCGACTGGCGTCCTAGCCGCGATCCCTTGGACAAGCCCGTGCATGCGTTTATGACCCCGCGCGAAAAGCTCATCGTGGCAAGCGACGAGACCTCGCTGCACGACTGCAACGACATGATTTGGGAGCACAAGCTCAACGCGCTGCCCATCGTGGACAAAGAGGGCTGCTTGGTATCCATCGTATTCCGCAAGGACTACGACTCGCACAAAGAGAACCCCTTGGAGCTCTTGGACGAGCACAAGCGTTACTTGGTTGGCGCGGGCATCAACACGCGCGACTTTGCCGAGCGCGTGCCGCTGCTGGTGGAGGCTGGTGCCGACGTGCTGTGCATCGACTCCTCCGAGGGTTATTCCGAGTGGCAAAAGATCACCATCGACTGGATTCGCGAGCGCTACGGCACCGACGTAAAGGTTGGCGCGGGCAACGTGGTGGATGCCGAGGGATTCCGCTATCTTGCGGACTGCGGTGCCGACTTTGTTAAGGTGGGCATTGGCGGCGGATCCATCTGCATCACCCGTGAGCAAAAGGGCATCGGTCGTGGCCAGGCATCTGCCCTCATAGACGTATGCGCCGAGCGCGACAAGTACTTTGAGGAGACGGGCATCTATGTGCCGGTTTGCTCCGACGGCGGAATCGTGTACGACTACCACATGACCTTGGCGCTTGCCATGGGCGCGGACTTCCTCATGCTGGGTCGCTACTTTGCGCGCTTTGACGAGAGCCCCACGCGCAGGCTCAACGTAAACGGCAACTATGTAAAGGAATACTGGGGCGAGGGTTCTGCTCGCGCGCGCAACTGGCAGCGCTACGACTTGGGCGGCAACAAGAAGGGCCTCTCGTTTGTGGAGGGCGTCGACTCCTACGTTCCCTATGCGGGATCGCTCAAGGACGGCGTGGACGGCTCACTTGCCAAGGTGCGCTCCACCATGTGCAACTGCGGCGCGCTTGACCTTGAGGAGCTTCGCAACAAGGCAAAGATCACGCTGGTATCGGCCACGTCGCTCGTTGAGGGCGGCGCCCACGACGTAATCCTTAAGGACAGCACCGAGGCAAACTTCCGCTAATGAATGGGAGGTAGGGAGTACCCCTTTCTCATCAGTAACGCCTGGATTACAACACGGCAGCCCCGCGCGACGTACGAGTTCGCGCGGGGCTGGTTCATGGGTGTGGCATATATGGATGTTTAGCCTTTACGGTGGTATTGATTAAAAGCGATAGTTGCTATCGTAAAATAGCAAGTGCCCAGTTGGGGCAGGGTTATTGAAACACATGGAGGTTAGAGGATGAGAACAGAGACCAAGCGAATGTTGTCTTTGTTTATGTCGGCAATGCTTGTGTTGTCCTTGGTACCGGTATCAGCGCTCGCCGAGGCCGTGGATGAAGCGACGCAGGTAACGTCCGCGGAGGTCTATGGGGCGCTCGATAACGCGCAAGCCTCCGAGTCAGCAGCTGCTGACGCCGCAGGCGAGGGAACGCCGGTTGCCGACTACGAAAAGAATGCGACGCAGAGCGAATCAGATGCCGAGTCGAAGCTCACTGAGGCAGAGAACACGGTGACTGGCGCAAACGCCCAGATGAGCGAGCTCTCTGGCCAGGCCAGTGAAGCGCAGGACTCAGCCGAGCAGTACGCACAGTCGGCGCAGGACGCAGCCACAAATGCGGATGACTCGTATGACGTAACCCAGCAGGCGCTCAGTGCCGCACAGGCAGCCGAGACCAAGTACGAGGCCACGCAGGCAGCGGATGTCGCGCAGACTGCGGCTAATACCGCAGCTGATGCTGTTGCAAATGCCTATGTTGCCGCTACCGCAGCCAATCAAAAAGCGCAGGAAGCTGAGGAGGCATACAACCAAGCTCAGCAGGCTTACGATGAGGCCAAGGCAAAGGCCGACGGGCTTTTGGCGCAGGGTAAAATGAGTGCCAAAGAAGCCGAGGCATATACCGCCGAAGCCCTACGGCTAGCTCAGATGTATCGCAACGCCATGGTGGCAGCGCAGCAAGAAGCCGAAAGCATTAGCCGGGAGGCAGATGAGGCCTCGCAGCAGGCCGACGAAGAGCTTAAGCAAGCGACTGATGCCCTGGTCAAAACTATTGCCGAGACTGGAGCAGACGTTGCGCAAAAGACAGCCACCACAGTCGTAACAGGTGCAGCGCTGGCTGCAACCAAGCTTGCCGCCGAAGCGGCGCAGCTTACTCGTGATTCCTACGCTCAGCAACTGGGAGATTTGCAAAGCTCCGTAGAGGACCTGCAACAAAAGATCGAAGATGCCGATGCCGCCATAAAGCAGGCTCAAGAAGACCTTGAGTCGCTCGATGCCGAGGACGGCGAGTACGCCCAGGCGGTGAAGGCGCTAGAGGATGCCCAAGCAGCCAAGGATGCGGCGCAGACGATTCTAAACAACGCGCAGGCCATTCTTGAGGCGCGTCAGGCAGAGGCTGGCGCCAAGGCCCAAGAGAATCTCGATGCTATACAGAGCGGTACCGCCACCAACGAGCAGAAGAAGGAGTTCGTTAGGTACGTGGTGGACAACATCGACCTCTACGTGTCACGTGAGGAGGATGCGCCGGCAATCTCGTTTGGCGCCTGGGAGGACGAAGAGCAGAGCATCCTGAGCGTCAGCGAGGGTGATGCGCAAACCTACTACAAGGTGAAGACCAACGCACCCTCCGAGGAAGGCGCAACAGACGGCTCCGTTGAGCTCGTGGAGGTGAAAAAAGTTGCCGGCGTTGAGGTTTTCTCACTTCCTGATAACCCCCAGACTGTCTACGCACAGGGCGACGAGATCTCGGGGATTCTGTGGAATGGATATCGAACCACTAACTACACGGTGATGGACTCTGACGGCAACAAGTACACCATATACGTGTATGAAGAAAAAGAGAATGTTGGCAGCATTTTTAAGCCGAAGTACGAGTACCATTACAAGTACAAAGCAGTAGCCCCCGGTGTAATTTCTTCGGTCCTTCCGGCGTATGATGTTACGATTAATGCTGACGGATCCATTGTCCTAACGCGCTTGCTCAGTAGCGATGTAATGGTAGCGGCAATAACCGATGTAACGGGCTTCCACTTTGAGGATGCAGACGACGCAAAGCAGCTTGCCTCCTCCAACAACGTGAGCGACGCATGGCAGAAGGCACAGAACGCCGAGCAGAACCTCAACCAGGCGCAGCAAGAGCTGGAAAACCAACAGGCCGCATATGACGAGGCAAAGCAAACCTACGACAACGCCAAGGCAGCACTCAACCAGCTCATTGACTCGGCAACCAGCCAGAAGGAGCTTGATGAGGCGCAGAAAAAGCAGCTTGAGACCCAGATTAAAGAGCTGGACAACAAGCTCAACGGCAACCTGGCTGAGCAGCTCATTCGTGATTTGGTTGCGGGAGACGCCAACGCAAGCCTTTCCGCTTCTGCCCAGATAGCAAAAATATGGGCAAAAGTTAAAATAGGCTTGGCGAGCGATGAAGAGCGCCAGGAGCTTGAGTACCTTACCGACGGGCTTGAACGTGGCAACCAGATTATGGAGCTGCTTGGTTCGTTGGCTAGTGATGGCGTAACGGTGGACAGCGTAACCGCGATTGCCAAGATGCTCACTGGTGACGGCCTTTCGGCCGAGACCAAGCTCCTTGTTGCCAAGACCCTCGATTCGTTGGCAGACAAGGCACACGCAACGGCCGTAGAGGACCTTAGACAGGCTGCCGAGAATGCACAGGACAAAATCTCCGAGGCGACAAAGGACGAGGCCAAGGCAGTTGCAAAGGCACTGGAGAAAAAGGTAGTTGCTGCCACAGCCGAGGCTATGAAGTCTCTGGCAACAGCCTTAGCTGCCGATGCCGAGCAGCAGCTCGTTGCAGCAAAGAAGGCGAATGAGGATGCCCAAAAGGCCGCAATGCTCTATGAGCAGCTTGTCGGACAGTTTGGTGTTGACGACTCAGAGGTACAAGCTGCAAAGGCGGCCGCACAGAAGGCGGCCCAGTTAGCGGCCGATGCCGAGGCGGCTTACCAAAAGGCAAAGGAGGCTGCAGAGAAGGCTCAAAAGGATGCGGAAGAAGCGGCTGCCATTGCTGGCCAGAAGGTTGATCCCACGACGACACCTGAGCCCACGCCGTCGCCAACCCCTGAACCCACGTCGACACCTGCGCCCCCGCCGACGCCAACGCCGACGCCTCAGCCTCAGCCCGGTAACGGAAACAGCCAAATGACCGCTCTTGAGTCCTATGCCAACCGCATCAATACGGTCTTGTCCAACACCCAGGTCACGGGCCAAAGCATAGCCGCATACGCCATGAGCCTCAAGGGCGACAAGTACGCCGAGGTGGTCAACAACGACACAGAGATGCTCAAGAACGGCAAGTTCGTCGAGTATGTATACGGCGTGTTCAACATAAAGGTTGACGCCAACAACACCGATCCTAGCCAGATTGCGCAGGATGCCAATGGCAGCGTCGCAAACAAGGGCGAGATCGAGTCCGGTGACGTTCTGTGCGT
>JAUMWL010000262.1 GCA_030529665.1 Coriobacteriales bacterium | reverse complement strand
ACTAGAACACATGATGGTGGGTACCCATTTGCACGTCACACGAGGAAACGGAGCGGCGCATGGCAAACTACCTCAACCCCGGCAACGCAGGCTTCCAGGAGATCAGGAACGCGGAATATGTGGACAAGAGCGAGCTCATCGGGCTCGTGAACCGCACCATACGCACGCCCCAGAAGCTCAGCTGCGTGAGCCGCCCGCGCCGATCCGGCAAGTCGTTTGCGGCGAAGATGCTCTGTGCGTACTACGACCGCTCGTGTGACTCGCACCGCCTCTTTGACGACCTCGCCATCGCCCAGAGTCCCACCTACGATGCGCACCTCAACAGGTACGACGTGCTGTACGTGGACATGACGGCGATCATAGGCGAGGTGGGCACAGAGAATCTTATCGCCCACATAAAGGAGTGCGTCACCGAGGAACTGCTGCTGGCATACCCTGGCTTGCGCGCCGAACCCGGCTTCATGTCCACGCTGGCAAACGCGGTGGAGACGTCGGGCACGCAGTTCTTCATGATAGTGGACGAGTGGGATGCCCCCATCCGCGAGGCACCGCACAATGCCATGTTCCAGCGGGAGTATCTGGAGTTTCTGCGCCTCCTGTTCAAGAATAGTGCCCAGACGCCAAAGGTCTTTAGTGGGGCGTACATGACGGGCATCCTGCCCATAAAAAAAGATCGCTCGCAGTCGGCGATTTCGGAGTTTCAGGAGTACACGATGGTGGACCCACAGGACTTTGCCCCCTTTGTCGGCCTTTTGGAGGACGAGGTGCGCGGACTCTGCGAGCGGTGCGGTGGGAGCTTCGAGCGCATGAGGGACTGGTATGACGGCTACAGGTTCCCGGGAGTCGAGTCGGTGTACAACCCCAACTCTGTTATGCAGGCACTCAGGCGAAAAGTCTACAGATCCTATTGGGCTGGGACCTCCGCTGCCGACAGCCTTCTGGAGTACATCCGTCTCGACTACGCGGGCCTCTCGCGCACCGTGGCTGAGCTCCTGGGCGGCGTGGAGGTCCCCGTGGACGTGGACGGATTCTCCAACGACCTCGTGACCTTTCGCAACAAAGACGACGTGCTCACGCTGCTCATTCACCTGGGGTATTTGGCCTACGACCCGGAGCGCGAGACGGCACGCATCCCGAACGAGGAGATTCGCCGCGAGTTCCAAAAGTCGGTACGAGAGGTGGACCGCACCGAGACCATCGCGCGGGTTGCGGCAAGCGTAAGGCTGGTGGAGGACACCGTCCACGGCGACGAGACGGCCGTCGCCGTGGAGATAGAGCGTGTACACGCGGAGTGGCCTTCCCTCTATTACAACACCGAGCAGGCCCTGCGCTCCACCATAAAGCTCGCTTACTTCTCTTACGCCGACCACTACCTGCGCTTTGAGGAACTGCCGGCAGGTGCCGGCGTGGCTGACATCGTGTACCTCCCCAAGCGCGATTCCCCCTATCCGGCGCTCGTTGTCGAGCTCAAGTGGGAAGCCTCGGCCAGTGGTGCCATAGACCAGATTCGCGACCGCAACTACCCCAAAGTACTTGAAGGCTTCGACGGCGAGGTGCTGCTCGTGGGCATAAGCTACGACAAGGGCTCCAGGCCGGGCCATCGCACGCACATCTGCAAGATTGAGGCCGTATAGTCGCAGGATGCCATGCATAATGTGGAATAGAAGGCTATAAAAGCCAAATCACGTCACAGTATTGCGCCAAGCGGTATCGTCATCTGGCAATGATCGGAACCGGACAGCCGCCGATCGGTTGAGCACACTCATGAACTGTGATAGAATACAATGTATTCAACACGATGAGGGGAGGAAACCGTGTCCACTATGACCATGCGAGTAGATGACGTTGATGCCGCCATTGTTCGCAAGTACGCAAAGTTCGAAGGGAAGACCATCTCCGACTTCATACGCGATGCTGTGTTCGAGAAGATCGAGGACCAGGAAGACCTCGCAACCCTCCGCGCTGCGATTGCGGAGGATGACGGAACTCGTTATAGCCACGAGCAGGTTCTCGCGGAGCTGGGACTCTAGATGGCCTATCGCGTGGAATACAGCAGAGCGGCACTCAAGCAACTCAAGAAAATGGATCGCTTCGATGCGCGCCTCATCACATCGTGGATAGGCAAGAACCTCGAAGGCTGCGATAACCCGCGAGCGCATGGAAAAGGCTTGACCGCCAATCGGAGCGGTGAGTGGCGCTATCGTGTTGGCGATTATAGAATCCTCTGCACCATAGAGGATGATGTGTTGGTAATCGAAGTCTTCTCAATCGGACATCGCAGTGCAGTTTACAAGCGAGGCTAACGTGCGCAGGCTTCTGTGCAGCTTCGTCTACAGCATATGGGCCATGTACAGTGGTAAGAACACGCGGTCGCCATCCACCTTCATCTGCTTGGGATGCACCACGTACTGGGCACACCGTTTCCAGGAAACAGTGTGCCAAGTGGAACGCCGTTTCCTGGAAACGGCGTTCCACTTTTGCGAGCGTGCGTTTATGCGAGGTCGGTGCCGTCGCTCGCGATGCACTTCTTGTACCAGAAGAAGGAATCCTTGCGCACGCG
>JAUMWL010000113.1 GCA_030529665.1 Coriobacteriales bacterium | reverse complement strand
AGCGTGTGCTCTCATTTTCGGAGCAGACGATAAGGGAGGAAAGACTTGCCTTCTATTTTAGGAAACGAGCGATCGCGATGCTTTTTAAGCACTTTGGGGCTATGAGCTTGAGGCAAAGGATTGAATACCTGAAAATATGCTTGTCTCCTTTAAAAATGCGGCGCATCATTTTGGTTGAAAGGGCAAAGAGAGAAAATGAACCCAAAGCCTGAAATCAGCGTGATTGTGGCAACGTACAATCAAGAGAACTATATCGGGCGCACGCTTGGCAGCATCGTCATGCAGGAATGCGATTTCAATATAGAAGTGCTGGTGGGTGACGATGCTTCCTTGGACAAAACGGGAAGCATCGTATTGGAATACGCCGCAAACTATCCCAATCTCATCCTGCCGTTTCGGCGCAAGAAAAACCTTGGCGCGTATAAAAACACCTTAGATTTGGTCACTCGAGCCCAGGGCGAGTTTATTGCCTTTCTGGAAGGGGACGATTTTTGGCTGGATCGAAGGAAGCTTCAGAAGCAAAGAGATTTTCTAAAGCGGAATCCAGAGTTCTGCGCAACCTTCGGACGGGTGATCGTGGTAGACGAGCAGGGAAACAGGCGGCGGGAGGTCGAAGAATACCTTTCGTTTTTCAAGGGCCGGGAGTTTACAGTTAATGACTTTAACGCATATTTGCTCCCTGGCCAGACCGCGACGGCTCTTTACCGTCGAAAGGATTTAACACGGCTAATATCGATGCAGGTGGAAAACCCAAAGCTGCGTCCTCGGCTCATTCCTGTTATAGACAGATTCCTGGTTCTTGAAATCATGTCTTTGGGAAGGATTAAGGTCTCGGAAGATGTCTTAGCCGCCTACAGATATATAAACAAAGAGGGGGGCACCTCATGGTCCTCAAAACATGATGGCTACAGTTTGGGGAACATCGTCTACTACCTCTACGGAATGCATGAGCTTGAACGAATTGGAAAGCAGCTGGGGCTGCCCGTAGATTTTGATGACCGCAGAAGATATGAGATCAAGAAGGCCAAAGGCTTGAAAAAGGAGCTTCCTTTTGTCAAGTATTGTCTTATCCGGTTTTTCATCTGGCTGTGGTACAAGAAAAAGAAGCCGCTATTGGTGGGAAAAAATAAGGAGAATTTATGATACTAGGCATTTATGGCGGCGGCGGCATGGGAAAAACCATAGTCGATTTCGCAAAAATAATCAACGCGAAAAACCATCAATGGGATAAATTCATATTCATTGATGACGTCCTTCAGAGCAAAAGAGAATATGGCTTGGATGTGTTTTCGTTTGACGAAATGGGACATGCTTTCAAGCCAGACGAGATTGAGCTCTCCATATCCCTCGGCGAGCCGGAGTATCGTGAGATGCTGTATAACAGGATAAAAGCTGCGGGGTATTCCTTGGCTCGTTTGGTCGATCCAGACGCAGTAATCGCCGGGACTGCCCGGCTTGGAGAAGGCGTTATCATTACGAAGTGCTTGATTGGGAGCGATGTGGTCATTTCAGATAATTCGATGGTGCTGTGGGATGCCATTATTGGACACGATGTAGTGGTTGGGTCTCACACGGTTATAGCGGTAGGCGCGTTTATTGGCGGGCATTGCAAGATTGGAAACAAAGTCTACGTTGGCGTCAGGGCAATATTAAGAGACCGCATTTTGGTTGAAGATACAGCCGTATTGGCACTGGGAAGTGTGATTGTTAAGTCGGTGCCAGGAGATGTGGTCGCGCTGGGAAATCCC
Source organism: Coriobacteriales bacterium (assembly GCA_030529665.1). Classification (GTDB taxonomy): domain Bacteria; phylum Actinomycetota; class Coriobacteriia; order Coriobacteriales; family Atopobiaceae; genus RUG440. The sequence continues at coordinate 8,010 of JAUMWL010000113.1, read as the reverse complement.
GCGAGGTTTATCAAAAAGACCGCTGATTACAGGGTCTTTGATAAAAAGAATGACAGCGTTCAGGATGTTTGATGGGCCGTATGCGCAAAGATAAAATGGAAGTATTCAAAAAAACCGTCCACACGTTTTCTTGGGCAATGTCTGTGATGAGAGCGTTCCGCGTCAGGTTTAATGCCTACATTTTGCTTGTCATCATAAAGAGTATCTATGAACTCTATATGATGACCTGTATCAAAGGCATCGTTGATATGGCATTGGCGGATAATGTGGGCGAGCTGATAGTGATGTGCAGGACCGTGCTCGTGCTTTATCTGGGTGCCATCGTGATGAGTTTGGTTGCGGACCGTTTTTCTGCATACAATTATAACGGGATGTATAATAAACTAGAGATGGCTACCTACCGAAAGATCATGGATGCGTCATGGTTTGATCTTACGGAGTATCATTCGGGGGATCTGATGACCAGGCTTTCGTCAGATGTCGGGAGCATAGCGCGCAATACCAACAGTTTGATCCCCGCCCTCGTTTCAAACGCCATTTTGATCTTTGGCGCGGGTATATATTTGCTGTATCTTGACTATTCCATGATCTTGGTGGCGCTGGCCGTCGCTCTGGTCATTCTCCTTGCGTCAAAATTGTTTATCCGGCACGTTTACGATTCCCAAAAAAGGATCAGGGTTATTCAATCAAGGATTGCCTCCTTCCATAAAGAGACCTTCAATAACATGCAGGCGGTTAAAGCTTTCGGTCTGGAAGAGTATTTCTACACAAAGATGGACGACCTGGAAAAGCAGCGGGTGGAAGCTGATCTAACATCAAACAAGTATTCTCTCGCTTCTTGGGCAATTACGTTTTTGGCGGGTCTCTTTGGAGGACTTGTTTGCATAGCTGGGATGTTTTACAGGGTACATACCGGCAATATATCATTCGGAGCGCTGTCTGTGATGGCGTTTCTAGGGGTGCAGATTGGCAATGGGATAAAGACTCTGCTCCACATGATTCCGCAGATCATGGCCTACATCGCTTCTGCCGAAAGGGTGCAGAGGCTGCTCGAACTGGATGACGAAGAGCACGAAGGGCTGCCGCAGGGGTATGAGGAAATACTCCGTTCGGCGGAAGAAAATGGCGTATCCGTCATCATAAAAGATATGTGTTTTCACTATAAAAACGGTGGGGATGTGTTTGAAAACGTCTCTATGAAAGCCCGACCCGGAGAAATCATTGCGCTTGTGGGTCCTTCCGGCGAAGGAAAAACCACCATGCTGCGAATTCTTCTGGGAATCGTAAGCGCGAACGAAGGCAAGATATATGCGGAAACAGGCAATCAGACAATCAATTTGGGAAAGAACACCAGAGCCATGGTAAGTTATGTTCCCCAAGGAAACTCACTAATGGCGGGAACCATCAGGGAAAACATGCTGATGATCAATCCTGGCGCGCAGGAAGAGGACATTCGCTTTGCGCTAGAAACAGCCTGCATATATGATCACATCAGTCAACTGCCGAACGGGCTTGACTATGTCCTCGGAGAGAACGCCAGTGGTTTTTCAGAAGGACAGAACCAGCGATTGTCCATAGCAAGAGCATTGCTGAAGGATGCTCCCATCATGCTAATGGATGAGGCGACCTCCGCGCTTGACGTATCGACCGAGCAGCGCGTGCTTCGAAACATCATGCGTCGTGATCCGCGCAAAACGGTGATTCTTACCACCCATCGGCCAACCGTGCTAAGCATGTGCGACAGAGTGTACCTAATCAAAGACAAAACGATTCAGCTACAGAGCGACGAGGATACTGCAAAACTGATGCTTCAATGCCGTGAATGAGGTATGCTTATGATTAATCCCATCGTTTCTGTAATTGTTCCGTTTTACAATAGTTCGCCCACGCTAAACCGATGCGTGGAATCCATTTTGAAATCGACAGCTGACATTGAGGTTATCTTGGTCGATGACGGATCTGACGACGAATCTGCCGCGTATTGCCTTACAAAAGCGTGGGAAGACCCTCGAATCACTTGTGTCGAATGTTCGCACAAAGGCGTATCTGCGACAAGAAATGCGGGGATGAAGATGACCCGTGGCGAATACATAGGCTTTGCCGATGCGGACGATTATATTGAGCCCGAGATGTACAGCAAAATGCTGTATCTGCTAAATCTCACTGGCAGCAGCATCTGCGTGTGTGGATTTAGAGTCCACCAGGAAGAAAAAGAAGTCAATCACTGTGCTGACAGTGTAAAAACAATAACCCTGCACGAGTTTAAACACGCAGTTGCGGAACAATGCTCAACGGGTGGCTATTTGTTCAATAAACTATACGCGAAATCGCTAATCGCTGATTGCCTGTTCGATGAGGAGCTGAGCATCTGCGAAGACTTCTCATTCAATATTCTCATTACATCTTCGAATGTGTGTCGTGTTGTGACATGCCCTGAGCCTCTATACCATTATGTTCGTCATGCAAATAGTCTCACCGGAGGGCAGCAGTTTTTTAAAAACGGCACGTTCATTTACAGGCCAGCGTTCGACAAGCTGCGCTCTTCCGTCAGAGACCCGTCTCTGAACAAATGTCTTATCAGGAAATACTTTTCAATCATTAGGGATTCCTATATGCGGCTCCGGAGGAACAACTGCAAGGAGCTATATCAGGGTGATGATGCTAACGGGCAGCTAAAGGCGCTCCTCCGCGAACTGTACAGGAATCTTATTCCTTTTCTCAGATCTGGGATGTTGCTAAAAGCCTTGCGAGCGTTGTTGCAGATTCGCGCGTGATTACCCGCCATGGAGCAAGCGAACGGTGTGCCGTTTGTTACCCGCATGTTGCAAGCTGCGTCGTGCACATCCTTTGGTGATATAGTGCCCTTCGTAAACCGTTGAGACGGAAGGTAGACGTCACACGCGCGAGGAGCGAGTCCGGGACGGTGGGAGCCGGAACGAGATGCGGGATGTTGAATGGGCCGTCGAGGGCGCACCGAACGGCAGGCTTGCCCAGTAGGCTGTGACGTAAGGCGCACGTTACGCGCCAAGGGTGTGTTGGCACCCCGCAAAGCGCGCAGACATTCCGTCTGCGAACCAAGGTGGCACCGCGAGCCTTCTGGCCCGTCCTTGGACGTACACGACGTCGGGGACGGGTTTATTGTTGCGCCAACATGCGCCGTCTCCAGCAGAGGAGGGGAGGCAAGAGTGAATCCAACCTTGGAGGAGATACGTGGGCTCCTTGCATCCGGCACGTACAGGCGCGTGCCGCTCATGCGCGAGCTCTACGCAGACAGCTTTACCACCATCGAGGTCATGCGCGCGCTGCGTCAGGCGAGCAACCACGTGTTTTTGCTCGAGAGCGCAGAGGCGGACCAGCGGTGGGGGCGCTACACGTTCCTAGGGTACGACCCCAGCATGGAGATTACCTGCCTTAACGGTGAGCTTACGGTGCGCACGGGAGTTGGGACCACGAACCAAAGCGTAACGACGCGCCGCGTGGAGCATCCCGGCGAGTTTTTGCGCGAGGTCTTGCGCAAAAACCGCTCCCCGCAGCTGGAAGGCTTTCCGCCGTTCTGCGGCGGCTTGGTGGGCTACTTCGCCTATGACTACCTCAAGTACGCCGAGCCCATCCTGCGCCGCACGGGCATGGAGCACGAGGACTTCCTCGACATGGACCTCATGCTCTTTGACAAGCTCGTGGTGTTCGACTCGTACCGTCAGCATGTGATCCTCATTGCCGGCGTGCATGCCGGGGACGTGGACAAGAGCTATGAGCAGGCGCAACGCACGCTTGGCCAGATGGAGAAGACCATCCGCTTTGGCGAGCGCAAGTGCTTCGAGCCGCTGCGCTTGGACGAGGACCTCTCTCCGCGCTTCAGTCGCGAGCGCTTTTGCGACATGGTGCGCACCGCCCAGCATCATATCCACGAGGGCGACATCTTTCAGGTGGTGCTGTCCAACCCGCTTACGGCGAGCGCGCAGGGCAGCCTCTTTGACACCTACCGTGTGCTGCGCTGCACCAACCCGTCGCCGTACATGTTCTACTTTACGTCCGACGACGTGGAGATTGCGGGCGCGAGCCCCGAGACGCTCGTGAAGCTTGACGACGGTAGGCTGTACACGTATCCGCTGGCGGGGACCCGCCCGCGTGGAAAGACGCGCGCCGAGGACGAGGCCCTGGAGGCCGAGCTCCTACAAGACCAGAAGGAGCTCGCCGAGCACAACATGCTGGTGGACCTTGGCCGCAACGACCTGGGACGCATCGCGCAGGTGGGGTCGGTTGAGGTGGAGAGGTACCTGGAGGTGCTGCGCTTTAGTCACGTGATGCACCTTGGCTCCACGGTGGCAGCGCAGATTGCCCCAGAGCGAGACGCCGTGGACGCGATGGATGCCATCCTACCTGCGGGAACGCTCTCGGGGGCACCCAAGCTCAGGGCTTGCCAGATAATCCAGGAGCTTGAGGGCGCCAAGCGTGGCATCTACGGAGGGGCCATTGGCTACCTCGACTTTGCCGGGAATCTGGACACCTGCATTGGCATACGGCTCGCATACAAGAAGGCTGGCCGGGTGTGCGTTCAGTCCGGTGCGGGCATAGTTATGGACTCGGTGCCGGAGCGCGAGTATGAGGAGTGCCAGAACAAGGCGCGCGCCGTGGTGGCGGCACTTCGCGAGGCCGAGGGAGGGCTGGACAAATGATCGTGCTCATAGACAACTACGACAGCTTCTCGTACAACCTCTACCAGCTGCTTGGAAGCGTCGGCGCCACGATCGAGGTGGTGCGAAACGACCGTCTTTTCGTTGCCGAACTCGCGGCGTTGCGCCCCGAGGCCATCGTGCTCTCGCCTGGGCCAGGGCGCCCTGCCGACGCGGGAATTTGCGAGGACGTTGTGCGCCAGCTTTCCGGCCAGGTGCCCATCCTGGGCGTGTGCCTGGGGCATCAGGCCATCTGCGAGGCGCTGGGTGGTACGGTGGGATACGCGCCGCGCGTCATGCACGGCAAGCCCTCGCTCGTGGAGCTAGACCCCGCGTGCCCGCTCTTCAGCGGCATCGCGTCGCCCGCGCAGGTGGGTCGCTACCACTCGCTGGTAGCAAACACAGAAGACCTGCCCGCCTGCCTAAAGGTTGTTGCCCGCACCAAGGACGGCGAGGTCATGGCCGTGCAGCACAAGGAGCATCCCACCTACGGCCTCCAATTCCACCCTGAATCCATCCTCACCCCCGACGGCCGGGCCATGGCAAAGAACTTCATCAACATAGCAAGTACTTATCGCGCGTAAGCCAATGCAATCCGCAAATAGAAAGGAATCAACCATGATCAAAGAAGCCATCGAGAAGATCGTTATGAAGGAAGACCTCACCTACGACGAGGCGTACACGGTAATGCGCGAGATCATGGAGGGCCAGACGTCCGCCACGCAGAACGCCGCGTTCCTTGCCGCGCTCTCCACAAAGAGCGCCAAGGCCGAGACCATCGACGAGATAAGCGGTTGCGCGGAGGCCATGCGCGAGCTCGCCACGCCGGTGGAGCACCTCGGCATGGACGTGCTAGAGATTGTGGGCACGGGCGGCGACCGCGCCAACACCTTTAACATCTCCACTACGGCTGCCCTCATCTGCGCGGCGGCGGGTGCCAAGGTGGCCAAGCACGGCAATCGCGCGGCCAGCTCGCAGTGCGGTACGGCCGACTGCCTGGAGGCACTGGGCGTAAACATCGCGCAGGACCCCGACACGTGCGCGCGCCTGCTAAAGGACGTGGGCATGTGCTTCCTCTTTGCCCAGAAGTACCATCCCGCCATGCGCTACGTGGGCGCCATCCGTCGCGAGCTGGGATTCCGCACGGTGTTTAACATCCTTGGCCCCCTCACCAACCCGGCGCGTCCGGCGGCGTACCTTTTGGGCGTCTACGACGAGTACTTGGTGGAGCCCGTGGCAAAGGTCTTGTCGTCGCTTGGCGTGCGGCGCGGCTTTGTGGTGTACGGACAGGACAGGATGGACGAGGTGTCGCTTTCGGCGCCTACCTCGGTGTGCGAGATCAAGGACGGATACTATCGCACGAGCGTGGTGCGCCCCGAGGACTTTGGGTTTGAGCGCTGCCAGAAGGACGACCTCCTGGGTGGCACCCCGCAGGACAACGCCGCCACGATTCATGCGATCCTAGAGGGTCGCGAGCGCGGGCCAAAGCGCGATGCCGCCGTGTTCAACGCCGCGTTTGCCCTCGTGGCCGCAGGGCTTGCCGACGACGTACAGAAGGGCGTCGTGCTTGCCAGCGCCACCATCGAGGACGGGTCCGCGGCGCGCACGCTCGAATCGCTTATTGCGGAGTCAAACAAATGAGTGCCACGCGAGAAAACATACTAGAGCGTATTGCCGCACGTACGCGCGAACGCTGCCGCGAGCTGCGCGAGCGCACGCCCATAGAGAAGGTCGTTCTGCAGGCGCGTGAGCTGGCTGCAGAGGAGGGGGATCCCACGTTTCCCTTTGAGCAGGCTCTACGCGTGCCGGGCATGTCTTTTATCTGCGAGTGCAAGAAGGCCAGCCCGAGCAAGGGGCTCATAGATCCGGACTTCCACCCCGCCGGTATTGCTCGCGAGTACGAGCGGGCGGGTGCGGCAGCCATCAGCTGTCTTACCGAGCCGTACTTCTTTGAGGGAAAGGACAAGTACCTCACGCGCATAGCGAATGCCGTGGACCTGCCCGTGCTGCGCAAGGACTTTGTGGTGGACGAGTACATGATTTACCAGGCAAAGGTCCTAGGAGCGCATGCGGTGCTGCTCATTTGCTCGATCTTGTCCAATAAGGACCTTAGGCAATACGTGCGGCTGTGCCACAAGCTGGGTCTCTCGGCGTTAGTTGAGGCATACGAGCCCGATGAGGTGCCACGTGCGCTGGCGGCAGGCGCGCGGGTGGTGGGCGTAAACAACCGCGACCTTCGCACGTTTGAGGTGGACTTTGGCAGAAGCATTTCGCTGCGTCCGCTCGTAGGTTCCGACCGCGTGTTTGTGAGCGAAAGCGGCGTGCATACGGCCCAGGACGTGGCGCGCCTTGCCGAGGCCGGCGTGGATGCCGTGCTGATTGGCGAGACCCTCATGCGTGCGCCGGACAAGCGCGCCGCCCTCGACGAGCTGAGGAGCCAGCTGTGAGCGCTGAAAATGGCAAAACGCGGGTAAAGCTGTGCGGGATGTTTCGACCAGAGGACATCGACGCGGTTAACCAGGTGCGGCCTGACTTTGTGGGGTTTGTGGTTGACTTCCCCCGCTCGCACAGGAGTGTGTCGCCGCAGGAGCTCGCGGAGCTCGCGCCGTGCGTGGCGTCTGGGATCCGTCGCGTGGGCGTGTTTGTTAACGAGCCGGTGGAGATTGTGGCGAGCCTGTACGAGCAAGGGCTCATTCACGTGGCGCAGCTTCATGGTGGCGAGGACGAGCAATACCTTGCCAGCCTGCGAGCGATCTGTCCCGTTCCCACCATACAGGCCTTTAAGGTGCGTACGGCAGCGGACGTCGTGCGTGCCCAGGCAAGCACGGCCAACCTCGTGCTGCTGGACAATGGCCAGGGGACGGGCGAGGTATTCGATTGGTCGCTTTTGGAGGGGGTTGGCAGGCCGTTCATGCTGGCCGGGGGTCTTGGTCCACATAACGTGGCCGAAGCCATAGCCGCCGTGCACCCGTGGGGTGTGGACATGAGCAGCGGCATAGAGACCAGCCGCATAAAGGATCCAACAAAGATGGCGGCCGCCGTTGCCGCCGCGAGAGGAGCAATATGAGCAATTCGAGCGCGTCGCGCGGGAGGTTTGGCATCCATGGGGGCCAGTACATTCCCGAGACGCTCATGAACGCCGTGTTGGAGTTGGAGGAGGCGTACGACCACTACAAGGACGACCCCGCCTTCAACGCCGAGCTCACGGACCTTTTTAACAACTACGCCGGCCGTCCGAGCCTGCTGTACTTTGCGGCAAACATGACGGCCGACCTGGGCGGTGCCAAGGTGTACCTCAAGCGCGAGGACCTCAACCACACCGGCGCGCACAAGATAA
>JAUMWL010000112.1:7981-9823 GCA_030529665.1 Coriobacteriales bacterium | reverse complement strand
TCGCGCCGCCCGCGGTCGAACGTGCGCCACGAGGTGGTCGGATATGGAGGGGAGATCGTTGGCATAGGTCACCTTGCCCGTCTTGCCCACCCTCCTCGTGAGCGTGACGCCCCGCCTGACTGCGTCTCGCGTCCTCTGCCAGCACTCGCGGACCGGGCCGTCCAGCGTGCCTTCGGGCATCGCCCACATCTTGCATCCGCGAAGGACGGCGTCGCCTCCCGCACCCTTCTGGAACACAACGAGCAGGTAACGCATGTCGATAAGGAGCTCCCGCAGCGCGGAGTCCTCCCAGTCCTCCTCGGCCGAGAGTGCCAGGAAGTCGACGTTGAGCACGGGCGAGCTCTCCACGAGCCTCCTGCCGTCCTGCTCCGGTCGCAGCGTTCGCACGCGGATGCCGGCCTTCTCGAACTCCGCCGCGCGATCGCCGCGAATGCCAAGCATGCGGTAGGCGATCGTTGTCCACTGCGCCTTGTTCCCCGTGTACTCGAGGCCGAGCATCTGGCAAAGCTCGCGATCGGTCCTCCCCGCGTGTCGGTTGATGGTGGCGGTCACGTACTCAAAGAGCGACTGCCTTTGCAGCTCCCGCGGGTCCTTGACCACGGCCTCCGCCTCGGGGGCGCCCATCACGTAGTGGTGCAGGACGTAGTCCATGTAGGAGCGCTTGAGCGAGAAGGCGCGGGCGCGCGCCATCCTGCCCGGGGCGTACACGGGCTGGTCGCGCATGCTCCTCGCCCTGGTCGCGCCTTTGGTGCACGCCCCGAGGTAGGTCGTGAGCGACTCCGAAAGCTCGTCGGCACGTCCCTCGCGCACGAGGCCGGCTATCGTGCGGTAGTCTTCCTCCATCACGCGCAGGTCCCCCTCTGGAGGCGTGAACATGAGCGTGAAGAGGATCCGCTGGTCGTACGGGTCCTTCGACCGGTCACGCAGGTACCACACCAGCAGCATCCTCCTGCACTTGTGCCAGAGGTGCGACTCGTAGAGGCTGTCCGCCACCGGCTCGTCGTACGCAATCATGGTGAGCACCAGCCGCTCGCCCGCAGAGAGCCTGCCGTCCCTCAGCTCGTCGACGCACGTCGCCTTTAGCTCGACGCCCGCCTCGGCGAAGTCTGGCTCGCGGTCGGAGTTGGCGCGATACCCGAAGAACCGCTCCTCGAGCAGGTTGCCCATGCCGCCCTTGTAGCGCCGGCTGTTGTATTCGCGGACGACGCCGTCGGGGTAGATTCCGAGGTCCAGCACGTCGCGAAACGTCATGCCCTCAAGCTGGGCCGCGCGAGCCACGATCTGCTCGGGCGTGTGGTATTCGAATGTCACATTGTTGGTATACATAGGTCTCACCATAAGAACCGATTGCTTTGCAGTTTCGAAGAGGGCCGTGGCCATGAATCTCGCCAGAAACTACTATATACAAGCAAGAAGACCAAAAGTTGCGAGACTGAATGTCTCCTCGACGGTCAAACTTACACGAGGACGGTAGCAAGCGTCACAAAAAAGGGAAAGGGCTTACACAAAGGAACTCGAAGCATTTCGTTTACCATCCTCCCTAGAGGTCGCGGTAAGTCAATCACGTATGCGGAATTCAAGCTTATTAGACAAGTAATGACACATGAGCATGGCAATCCCAATTGGAAGGATTGCAAATCGATGTACCATCCCCCAAGAGCTGTGTCGCGATTTCATTGTGTACCACAAAATGTTGTAATACGCAGGTAAGACTTATTTTGGACCAACCATCGCGCGCGAGGGCTTTTTGGGCGCGCAAAGTTCCACAGGGGGAGGGCGGGGGTTTTTGGGCCCCCCCCCCCCCAACCCCGGCCGGGCAAACACCCCCCCCCCCCCAAAAAC
>JAUMWL010000112.1:0-7971 GCA_030529665.1 Coriobacteriales bacterium | reverse complement strand
TGCTCGCCACAAACAGTGAGGGCGGTGAAGTGGTGCCGCGCGGAGTTATCGCCAAGCGAGCTGTCTGTGCACGGCACCACATCATCGCCCTCCCCCTCGGCGCCGACAAACCTGCGGAGTGTGTCAATGCCTCCGTCCCCGTGACACATGTCAAACCCTCCGTCCCCGTGACACACTCAGGCCAAAAGCTCCTCGAGGTCTTCTCGGGTGAGGGACGAGATGGATGCGCTCGACACGTCTCCTTGGACCACCGCGTCCGCAAGCTCTGCCTTGGTGCGCTGCAGGTCGAGTATGCGCTCCTCTATGGTTCCGCTGGCTATCACCTGGTACACGGTAACCTCGCGCGTCTGCCCAATGCGATGCGCGCGGTCAGTCGCCTGGTTTTGTGCCGCCACGTTCCACCACGGATCGGCGTGGATCACCACCGTGGCACCGGTGAGGTTGAGGCCCGTCCCACCGGCCTTGAGCGAGATGAGAAACACCGGGGTGTCGTCGGCGTTGAACCTGTTCACCAGCTCCACGCGGCGAGCGGAGGGAGTAGCTCCGGTAATGGTAAAGTAGCGTATGCCACGGCGTTCCAGCTCCTTGGCCAGCACATCCAGATAGCTTGTGAACTGCGAGAAGAGCAGCAGCTTCTCTCCTGCGTCCACCACGCGTTCCACTAGCGTCATTATGGTCTCGGTCTTGCAAGACCCTTCCTCGTATCCATCGTACAGCAAGCGTGGGTCACAGCATATCTGGCGCAGTCTCAAAAGGAGGGCAAGAATCTGGAACCGATCCTTGCCAAGGGAGGTGCCGTCCTCGCTTTCCACCCTGCTGCGCACTTCGAGTACCTGTGCCTCATAGAGGCTGCGCTGCATGCTTCCCATGTGCGCACGTACGACTTCCTCGATCTTCTCGGGAAGGTCACTTGCGACGTCTGCCTTGCACCTGCGCAGGATAAACGGTCTCACGGCATCTCGCAGACGCTCGGACGAGTGCGTGTCCCCCTCTAGGATGGGCCGCTCGTAGCGCTCCCTAAACCTCTCGTACGAGCCAAGAAGGCCCGGCATAAGAAAGTCAAATATGCTCCATAGCTCTGACAGGCGATTCTCCACGGGCGTGCCAGTGAGGGCAACCTTAAAGCGGGCGTTGAGCGCCTTTACGGCCTGGGAGGCCTGGGTCGTGGGATTCTTTATGTACTGCGCCTCGTCGAGGGCTACGCACCACAGGTCCATGGCACAGTAGTCCCCCACGTCCCTTCGCAGCAGGTCGTACGAGGTAATGAGCATGTCTGTATCCTGCCGACGCCTCAGCTGTTCCCGCTCCAGGGGAGTTCCCACCACTGCTCGAACATTGAGCTCTGGCGCAAACTTGCCGAACTCCGCCAGCCAGTTGTACACGAGCGAGGACGGACATACCACGAGCGATGGTCCCGCCTCGCGAGACTCGTCTACCCATGACAGCAAAAACGATATGAGCTGCACGGATTTGCCCAATCCCATCTCGTCTGCCAGGATTCCTCCCAATCCAAGGTCGCAGAGTCGCGAGAGCCAGGCAAACCCCTCCACCTGATACGGGCGAAGAACGCTCCCGAGGCTTTGTGGCACCTCACGCTGCGTGGCATCCCCAAATCGGATGCCATTCACGTACGAGCGTACCGACTCTTCCAGATCTTCTTCCTCAACGAGCCCGTCGAGCATCAACGCCTTGTACGCAGGCATGGACGTGCGCTCGCACCGTTGCTCCACATTGACCCCAAGCTCGGTTACCACCCTGCCTGCCGCCCCAAGACCTGCATCTTCCAGCCTCACAAAGGAGCCGTCGCCGAGCTCGTGGTAGCTCTTCTTTCGCAGGTAGCTCTGCAGCACGCCCGACAGCTCCTCCGCAGGCAAACCCTCAAGCTTGAGCTCAACGTCAAGAAGGTTCGACTGCACCGAGAGGCCTACGCGTATGCGCGGCACAGAGGCGGTACGAAGTCGGTCGAACGCAGGTGCCACGAACACGGTTCCCACTTCCTGCAATGCCGCAACGCCCTCGTACGCGAGCATGCCCAACTGCTCGCCTTTTGCCAACGAGATGGCATGTCCCTCTCGGATCTCAAAATAGCGGCGGACTACCTCCCTGCCCGCAGCCTCTGCCTTGGCGTTTCTCACCACCTCATGCTGCGTCTCGTCGGCAGGCTGGCGAGTGGCGAAGAGCGGGAGCACAACGTCGCCATACACCGCTCGCGCATCGCAGGTAACTATGCTTTGGTGGCTATGAAAGTCAAGGTAGAACTGCAGGTCGCACGGCTGCGGCCTATAGCAGTCAAGATCGGGCGTAATGCCGATTCGCACAACATCTTCTAGCTGGGGCAGCACCAATGCGCAAAATGCCCCTGCATCCTTGGTCGAGAAGACCAAGGGGCCAGAAGGATCAGACACAAACGGGGCAAGCATCGCGGCGCTTCTAGACATCGTGTCGGAGCAGCAGTAGATCGTTGTCTCGTTCCACGCCACCGCCTTGCTTCCCACGACCACCATGCGCACATCCGAGACGCGCTCCACCTCAAACTCTCCGTCGTCTAGCGAGACCACGTTGAGTCGAATGTCCGGGTCTTCGTGCGCCACGCGCATCTTTTTTATGGCAACGTTCGCGCCGGGCGTGGACCTGTCGTCAAACAAGATGCCGCCCTGTGCGCAGATGTCCAACAGCTCCCAGAGCTCTGGCGCAGAGAGGTGCAGGTCGCGCGATGACGCAAGGCCTATGGGGGAGCTGACGCCACGAGCCGTAACGCGCTCCAACGCATATGCGCGCCTGTTTTGCACACCGCGCACGATAAGCTCGGCCAGGCGCCTCGACTGGGGCTCGAACATGCTTGCGACATGCCTAAACGTAAGCCGCTTGCCGTACACCACGACTTCGTGCGCTTCCATGGCAGCCGTGAAGTCCGCAAGCGACTTGAGGGCGTAGGCGCCACCAGGACCCACGAGCCTAAAGCGCACGTCAAAGCCAACCTCATAGGCAAGCGTGGGCTCCAGCCTAATCGATTGGGGGCGCACGTCGGTTGGCGTGGATGGCGGCACCATGCTCAGTGCCGCCGCTCCGCGGTCAATCAGGCGCGATATTGCCCTTGAGGTGCGCACGTTTCTCTTGGACTCGTATCCCTCAAAGTCCTCTGGATGCAAGCAGTAGTCCAATGCAAGCGCAATCACATGGTCGCACGGGCTATCTCCCGCTCGTGCAGAGTGGCAGTCACACTCGTAGTCCACAAGTGCCTGCCTGTCCTCATTTATCACCGCAGAGGTCCTGTGCGCCTCATCCCAGCTCGAAGCCGAGTCGACACGCGCCTTGAGGATGGTCTCTCCCTCCTCGAACCTGCACGTCCGCCGGCTCAACAGACCTTTCGATGCCACGATTCTTTGGACACGTCGGAAAACCACGGGCTTGCACCAACGCTTAAGGGCCGTCTCTTGGATCATGCTATCACCCATATCAACGTCAAATGAATACCTTAGCGTACCCCTTTGCAACGACAAGGGCAAGCTGCATGGCCGAAACACCCCTTGTCTCTCCGTCCAAGGGTTACTCGTAGACCCTGCAGCCCAGAGGGGAAGCATCCCCTTGTGGCTGCAGGGGCTGAACAGCAACGTCCTAGGCATACTTTGGCCACAGGTCAGGCGAGCTCCGAGATGAGCACTGCGGCAAACACGAGTCCAAATCCTGCCACGAGCTGCAAGGTAAGCTCTTCTCCAAAGAGAACGACACTAAAGAAGACGCCAAACACGCTCTCGAGCGATAGCAACAACGAGGCCTGGGCCGGAGGCACATGCGCTTGGCCAACGTTTTGCGCAATGGTGCACAAACACGACGAGAGAAGCACCAGGTATCCCATGGCCAGCCAAAAGTCGACGCTCTGGAATACCGCAGGCGCTGGTATTGGCTCGCACAAAAGCCCATATGTTCCGCAGAGCGCACTCATCACAAAGAACTCGATGGATGTCATGGCAACGATGTCTTTGCCCCTTGCCACCGCGACCATTATCTCTATTTGTACGGCAAACCAAAAGGCGCCAACTATAGTAAGCCAGTCACCCCATCGAAGGGCGAAGGGATCCTCTCCTCCCAGCGAGAGCGCACCGACGCCAGCCACAGCAATGAGTGCGGCAGCCAAGTTGGCAACTGTTGGCCGCACGCGCGCCACCACCCAATGCAAGAAGGGAACCATCACGCAGTAGGTGGCGGTAAGAAACGCATTGTGTCCAGCCGTGGTGTCGGTGAGCCCGATGTTTTGGATGAGGTAGCCCAGCCCGCCCGAGATCCCAAGGAGCACGGCGCCAACTAAGTGTCCCTTGTCGAGGGATGCGCGCACGCGGGGAAAGAACACCGACACCATAACCACGCCCGCCAACGCGAAGCGAATGGCCATGAGCCACGCGGGAGATATTACATCCAGCGTGTCCTTGAGTACAACAAACGAGCCGCCCCAAAGCAGGGCGGCCATAACGAGCATTAGTTTGTAGGGAGGGTTGTCAAGGATGCCCCGCCCAGATGGCTGCCGGCCGCGAGCGCCGCGACCATTGGGACTAGACCCCATTGGCCATCCCACTAGGCGCGGTCCCAGTACACGATCTTGGGCTTCATGTCCTCCACGCCCTCGTCGCCCTGGTAGTGGCGCACGATCTCCAGCGCAAAGTCGATGGCCGTGCCCATGCCCTGGCTGGTGATAAAGTTTTTGTCCACCACAACAGGCTCGTTGGCAAGCACCGTGGCTCCATGCTCCGCCAGCACGGCCTGGAAGCCAGGGTTGCTCGTGGCACGACGACCCTGGAGCAGTCCTTCCTTGGCAAAGATGGACGGAGCGGCACAGATGGCAGACAAGGGACGACCGGCTTTTGCAAACGAGCGGACCGCATCCATGAGCTTGTCGCATGCATGGAGGTTGGGTGTGCCGGGAATGCCACCCGGAAGCACCAGCATGTCGTAGCTGTCCAGCTCTACCTCGCCAACGTGCTTGTCGGCGACAATGGTTATCTTGTGGGAAGAGGTTACCTCACGGCCTTCCGCCACCGAGATCGTGTGGCAGGGAATTCCCGCGCGATACAGAATGTCAACTACGGTGAGCGCCTCTATCTCCTCGCAGCCCGGGGCAAGAAACAGGGCGACGGTCTTTTGTGCCATGGCAGCCTCCTTGATTACGTTATGGCATGTGGAACTGATTCTACCTCATACACCGTCACACACATTCCACGAACGCAAGAAGCATCTCCATCTCCTTGGCACATGCGCTCTGCTACCATGGGGCGTCACCATCATTCGCAGGCATTGGAGGTGCCCATGCTAGGGAACGCTCACGTGCAAAAGGCATTGCTTCTTGGAATCGTCTGCCTCGTTGCGCTTGTTGCGCAAGCCCTGGCCACCAGGGCCGTACGACATGTCCTCCAGCGAGGCAACGTTCCCAAGGGATCCATATTCGTCAACCTGCTTCGTGCGCTCATTTGGTCGTTGGCGTTGCTGTTTGTGCTCGAGCCGGTGTTCGGTATTCAGCCCACCGCGTTTGTCGCGGCCTTAGGCGTCACTTCCATAGCCATCTCGTTTGGCTTACAGACTACTATTTCCAACGTTATTTCGGGCCTGGGACTCATGCTCGCAAAGGTGATCGAGGTTGGCGACTGGATCGAGGTTGGTGGATACCAGGGTGTCGTAACAGACATTACCTGGCGCGCTACCACAATAAAGTCCCTCATAGGCGATGTGATCGTAATCCCCAACTCGGTGCTAAACACCACCACGCTACGCAAGCTCGCGCCACTCTCCGCACGCGCCGTAACGATCTCCCTCGACATCCGTCCAGAGGCAGACATGGCTGAGGTGGAGCGCGACATCCGAACCACCGTGGAGAAGGCCACCCTCAAGTGGCGAGACCTCAACCTACCGATAGACCTCATACATCATGGGTACGGGTCGTTTGGCCTTCGCGTGGACGTGCGCGTGCCGCTTCGCACCATCGACGACGGCCTTCTGGCCCGCAGTGCCATCGTGCGGGCATGTTCGGGCAGGGGCTGGCTCGCCAGCTGGTAGTAGGCTAGCGCCCCACGCACCGCTGAGCTCAGGCCTGCCCGCCCGTCAAGCATCGAGAGAAGGAACTGTGCAAAACCCTTATCCTGGGCCATATTTGGGTCACCTTGCAGTATTATTCCTCGAACGTGTTGTTAAAGGATTCTAAATGTCTTATTCATCATACGGCATCATAGCATTGCTCGTATATGCCATTATCAACAGGAATATTCTCTTTGACCACGATTCAGGCAAGGCCACGCCTGCCCAGAGGAGCTATCGGGGCTTAATATTGGCCATCATGAGCTATCTAGTGACCGACATCCTATGGGGTGTTTTGGATCAAATGGGACTCCACACCCTACTGTATGCCGATACGGTGGTCTACTACATCGCAATGGCGTCGTCGGTTCTCCTGTGGACAAGGTATGTCATCGCGTACCTCGATGAGCGCGACGCGTTCGAACGCGCACTCCACTGGGTTGGCCGTTGCTTCTTTGCGTCGGTGTTGCTCGTATCGCTGGCCAACCTGCGATGGCCCATCCTCTTTTGGTTTGACGAACAGGGGGCCTATCACGCTGCCGTTCTCCGCTACGTGTTCCTTATTGTTCAAATAGTCATGTTTATGCTCACGGCAGTATACACGCTGGTGGTCGCTCGCCAGCCCAAGGGCCATGAGGTGCTACGTCACAGGGCGATTGGGATGTTTGGCATAGCGATGAGCGCCATGGTGGTCGCGCAGTATCTCTACCCTCTTTTGCCGCTCTACTCGGCAGGCCTCCTTTTGGGCGGCTGCGTGCTGCATTCCTTCGTGATGGCAGATGAGCGCGAAGAATACCTCAGTACCCTTGAGGCGGCACTCAAGCGAGAGCGAGAGAGCAAGGAGCAGCTGGAAGAGGCCATACGAATGGCCAATACCGACCCGCTCACGGGAGTAAAGAGCAAGCGCGCCTTCGTGGGGGCCGAAAGCTCCATAGACGAGCTCATCACTGGCAAAGAGCCCCTCGAGTTCGCAATTGCGGTGTTTGACCTAAACGACCTCAAGCATATTAACGACACCTTGGGACACGAGCAAGGCGACGTATACATCATTTCTGCCTGCAGGATCATCTGCGACCTCTATGATCACAGTCCCGTTTTCCGCACCGGTGGCGACGAGTTTGCGGCAATCCTAGAGGGCAGGGACTATGCTTCACGCAAGAGTCTGCTCGCTGAGCTTAACAAGCGCATGGAGGCCAACCAAAGCAAAGGTGGCGTGGTGGTTGCGGCAGGGATGGCCACCTACGACCCCATGCAAGACGACAGCTTCCGCTCCGTGTTCATCCGTGCGGACAAACGCATGTACCAACGCAAGCACGCCCTAAAGAACATGGCTGGCGCGCTGCGGAGCTCATAACGCCTTAACCCATAGAGCCAATCCCCCTAGCGCCGAATCCAACTTGGCCCATGCTCCTCCGCGTTGTGCAAAAAAACGCAAATCTTGCAAGTTCCTCCCCCTTGGAACCTTTTTTTGCCCACTTACGGATTGGTTTGTCGTTCTCAACTTGATTGCTTGCCCCTCACCGTATCATCTCGTTAGCTGTGCAAATGGTGGCCGCGCATGGGAGCTCGGTCACAAGATTTGTGGAGAGGAGCTTTCATGGAGTATTCGTCAGATGTGGAGAAGATGTGCCCGGTCACCAAGGGTGCATACCACGGACCTGCACCCATTCCCGAGGAGGGCGCTTGGGTACAGGCAAAGCAGCTTGAGGACATCTCGGGCTACACCCATGGCATCGGCTGGTGCGCACCCCAGCAGGGTGGCTGCAAGCTGAGCCTCAACGTCAAGAAGGGCATCATCGAGGAGGCCCTCGTCGAGACCATCGGTTGCTCGGGCATGACCCACTCCGCCGCCATGGCCGCCGAGATTCTTCCCAAGAAGACCATCCTCGAGGCTCTGAACACCGACCTCGT
>JAUMWL010000111.1 GCA_030529665.1 Coriobacteriales bacterium | reverse complement strand
TTGCGTCAAGGACCGTGTTTGGGCGTTTTGATACGGATGCGTTCGTCATTCTTTATGACGTGCTTTTGGCACTCTGCATGACGGAGGCCCTGCGCGCAAAAACGACCCGATCGGCCATGGGATGGTCGTGCGCGTTTGGAGCAAGCGCGATTGCCTATGCGCTGTGTTGGGACACGCGATACGCCCTCGCAGTCGCGGGCGTCGTATTGGCGGGAGGTTGCGTGTCTGCCCTACTGTGCTCGCTCCACGCACACAAGGATCGCGGACCGCTCCTCGCTCGTGTCTTTGGTCGCACCGACGTACAGGCGTTCCTCGCATGCGCCGCCATGCTCGTCGTAATCGTACTTGCCGCAGGGGGGCCATCCGCATTCCAAGCCGCCGTAAACGCCACGTTGGCACACATCGGAGCCGCCAAGCAACTTCCATCGCAAGCACTGCCCAACCTCTACGAGTCCATCTCGGAGCTTCTGGTGCCACAGCTGGTCCCCAAAGACGCAAACCAATGGTTGTTGGAGTTTGCCCCCGGAGGCCGAACCTCCGTTGTGGGCGGCGTGGGCGGAGCCGTTGCTGCAGTTCTGTGCGCGGGAGGACTCGTCATTCTTTTGGGCGGGGCTTTTTTGCGCCACAGAGACCCCTGTCCGGATGAGCCCGCTCGCATGCCCGATCGCCGCACTTGCACCGCATATCTGTGCGTCTTGGGCGCGCTTCTTGTGGCAGACGCATATGCGTGCAGCCTAGGCATACGATTCATAGAACATTTGGCGGTACCTGTGGGCGTCTTTGCGGGCATTGCCACGAGCTGGTGCGCGCGTGTGCTCTGCACCAAGTTTCGCATTGCGGGCTTAGGCAAGCAGATACTTACCGCCGTACTTTGCATGGTCGCGGTCGCACCCGCAATCGCTATGTCGAACGCCACATGCGCCTCTTCCATCCCGACAACGAGCGATGCCTCTGCAAAGGGCATGCAATGGGTGCACGAGAACGCCCAAGACCCCATGGCCCCCATAGCGTCGTGGTGGGACTGCGGGTATTTTTACGAAAGCGAGTCGGACCACCCTTGCCTTTGGGATGGCGGAAAGCAAGACGGTACACGCGCCATTCTTTTGTCCAAGGCGCTGGTAGCCCACGACCCGCAGCTTTCGCGGAGCATTCTGGTCATGCTCGCCGACTCCGGCAACCAAACCGTCGAGCTGCTAAGGCAGCACGTAAGTCCCCAAACAGCCTTCGAGACGATCGTGGAGGCGCTGCCGCTCAACAAGCGCGAGGCACGGGAACTCTTGCGCAGCCGCTGCGGGCTCACCAGCGACGAGGCAGCACAAATCGAGAAGCTCCTGCATCCTGCAAAACCCAAGGAATTGTATTTGGTGATCACCAACACCATGCTAAGGCAACTGGGCTGGTACGAGTATTACGCCAGTTGGGATTTCTCGGGCACCAGCACACCGCCAGCCGCCACTTCCTTTGACCGCATGCCAGACGGCACGTCCCTAAAACAGACTCCAGAAGGTCAGGCGCTGCTGGAGGAACGCTCCAAGGAAACCATATGGCGACTGGCAATAGAGCCGGAGTCTTCGGAGTGTTTCGTGCCCGTCTTCAACATGAGCGATGGCGTTGAGCACGTGCGCATTTGGCGCGTGGCCTAACGCAAAAGCGCGAGCGGAGAAGAGCTGCTTCCCCGCTCGCGCAAGACAACGTAGGTGTCCGTAACGCAGTCTACTCCTCGACGAGCTCAAACATGTCGGCGCCAACGCCGCATACTTCGCACACAAAGTCCTCGGGCAGCTCGGGGGTGTCGACCTCAACCTCAAAACCACAAACGGTGCATACAAACTTGTACGTCTTGTCAGCCATCGTTGGCTCCTCTCTCGCGTTGCGGGGACCTTACCCCGCTTCCTACTAGTAGCTTACCACCATGCAGAATAATTATGCTACGCTTTGCCGATAAACGATGATGCTTTGGGCGGTGTCTTGCCTTTGAGCACCGTGTGATAGTAACCATAGGTCATGGGCTTGTCGTCACTCAGGTTTATCGCATCCCTAACCTCACCCACAAATATGGTATGAGTGCCCACGTCAAGCGTGTTTACGACCTCGCATGCAATAACGCAGGCAGCGTTCTGGGCCGTGTATGGGTCGCCCAGCGCCGTGGTGGTATGCTCGATGCCCTCAAACTTGTCGTAGTCAGCCGACGTCCTAAAGCCAAAGCGCCCAATGTAGAGCATGTTTGCGGACTCGGTCACAACGGTGAGCGCAAAGTGTCCAGCCTTGCGAATAACACCTTCCGTATGGTTCTTCTTGTTTACCACGACCTCCACCTGCAAAGGCTCGCTCGTAAGCTGAAGCCCCGTGTTGATAATGCAGGCACCAACTTCCTCGCCCGCCTGGGCCGACACCACATAGAGTCCCGACTGAAACTTGAACAATGCCGTTGCGTCCATACATGCTCCTTCCCCGCCCGCCTTCACGGGCGACCAGCCATTACGTATTAGTAGCGACTCCGCTCCTTAAGGGCGCGCTGAATCTCGCGGTCGGAGTCCCTCTTTGCCATGTCGGCACGTTTGTCATACAGCTTCTTGCCACGTGCAAGGCCAATGGTGAGCTTTACGCGGTTATGCTCGTCAAAATAGAGCTCCAGCGGCACGAGTGCCAAGCCTTTGGTGCGGAGCTTTCCATCCAGGTAGTCAATTTGGCGACGATGCAGCAAGAGCTTGCGCCGTCGGTCCGGGTCCACGTTCCACACCCCACCGTGCGAATAGGGCCTAATGTGCACGCCCATGAGCCATGCCTCGCCACCACGAATGAGACAGAACGAATCGGCTATGTTGCAGTTGCGTTCGCGTAGGCTGCGCACCTCGGTGCCCGTGAGGACAAGACCCGCCTCAAAGGTCTCGTCAATAAAGTATGCGTGCCGGGCCGACTTGTTGCGGGCGATGGCCTTGTGCGTGGGCTTATTCGACATTCTTGTCCTCCTCGCGAATGAGCTGGAGCAGCGCCATGGCGGCAGGCTCTCCCACCAAGTCGCGCGCACGAACCGTAAGCTCGGTCGCCAGATATCGATCACCCGATGCCGCAACGTCGGTGGCGCACATAAGAAGGCATATGGCCACCTCGGCATTTGCACCTTCGGGCAGTCCCTCCGCATTGAGGATATCGCGCGCCTCGTCGTCGCTGAGCGTGTTGGGGTCATGCTTTGTGTCCTGAGCCTGGTCAAGCGCCGCTTGGAGCGAACCATCGCGCACGTCGAGCCTACGCGCGGCACGCAGCGCCGCAGCGCACGCCGCCTCATTGCCCGTCTGTTGGAACCAGTTGGCAAACACAACAAACGCACGCGCAAGGTGGCGAACGTCGCTCGCCCGGTCAAACACGCTGTATGCCAAGCCCAGGCACTCGTTAACGTTGCCGCTAATAAGAAACAGGTCGGCCAGGTCGAGCCTGTAGCCACAATCCATGGGATTCCACCTAACCGCACGCTTGAGCGACTCGATGGCATGGTCGTACTCGCCCACGCGCACGTCTGCCAGCGCTAGGTCGGCATACAGGCGGTCCAAGGGCTCCCCCACATCGCGCAGCTCTCGCGGGTCACCTTCCACCCGGCGGTAGCACAGGCGCTCAAAGATGGTGGGAAAGCAGAACCACTGCACGTGTTCGCTCGTAACGCAGTTTCTGTCCACATACTCCTCTGCGTCCTCGGCCAAACGCAGCAGCAGGTCTCGCGCATCCTCGTCCTGCTCCTGCAGCAACAGCCCTTCGGCTCGCATGAGTTCGTCCACAAGCATTGTTTGGCTCAAGGCGTCTCCTCAGTCCACTGTCATTCCCTCTAATACTATACCGCTATGTACGTGCCGTTGTCATCGGTTTTGCGCCGCGCCAGCAATCGCAGACGCACGGCGATCCTAGCAAACGGCAAGGTCTATGCGGCCACGCGCAACCTCCACGCCTGCGATTTCTACCACAACCCGCTGGCCAACGCCCCACGTACGTCCGGTAGACTCGCCCACCAGGCGCAGGTGCTCGGCATCATGCACAAACCATTCCTCGCCAAGCGAACGAACGGGCAAGAATCCCTCGGCACACGTATCGTCAATCATCACAAACAGGCCAAAGCTCTCGCAGCCAACGACCACGCCCGAGCACCTTAGGCCTATGCGCTCCCCATAGTACTCGGCCATCTTTACACGCTGGGAGGCCCGGTCGGCCGACTCGGCAACACGCTCGCGATCCGAGCACGTACGGCAGAGCTGGGGCAGCATGCGCTCCATCTCCGCATGCTCCTTACTCGGCAGACGGCCTCGCAACAGCCACATGAGCGCGCGATGCACAAGCATGTCGGGATAACGCCGTATGGGTGACGTAAAGTGGCAATAGGCGGAGGCGCCAAGCGCGTAGTGCCCCTCGTTGTGAGGTTGGTATACGGCACGCGTCTGGGCTCGCAACAGCATGGTGTTAACCAACCGTGAGGCACCCGTTCCCTCCGCACGGGCCAGCACCTCCTGCACGACAAACGGATCCGCCAAGACCAGCCTCTGCGCGTCGCTCCCTTCCAACAGGTCAAGCTCACGCAAAACGGGAACGCATCCCGCAAGGTCCTCGGACAAGGGCCTCTCGTGCACGCGATATGCCGTGGGCACGTCATGCTCACTCAGCAGCTTTGCCACGCACTCGTTTGCAAGAAGCATGGCCTCTTCCACCAAGCTCGTGGCGCGCGTCCTCTTGCGCACCCTCACGTCCACGGGATGCCCCGCCTCGTCCAGGACCACCTTGGACTCCACGGTGGCAAAGTCTATGGCACCCCGCTCGTATCGCACGCGGCGACGAAGCGTGGCAATCTGGTCGAGCAGGCGCAGGCATGTGGCAACGTCTTCTGCCCTAGACCCATCGCACGAGAGCGCCGACGCCTGACCACCGTCTAGCAGCTGGTCCACCTCGTCGTAGGTCAGCCGCCCGCTGGAGCGTATGGCGCTTGGGTATACGTCAAAGCCCAGCACCGCACCAGAGGGGCTCAGGTCCATGCACGCCGTTACGGCCAATCGGTCCTCGCCCGCGCGAAGCGAGCACACGTCGTTGCAGATGTGCTCCGGCAACATGGGTATGACCCTGTCCACAAGATATACCGAGCACGTTCTTTGCCTAGCCTCCGCATCCATCGAAGACGACCAGCCCACGTAGTGCGTTACGTCGGCAATGTGCACAAAGAGCCTCAGGTTGCCATTCTTTAGCTTGGTCGCACTCACGGCATCGTCGTAATCGCGCGCATCAACAGGGTCTATGGTAAAGCAGAGCTCGTTGCGCAAGTCGCGACGCATTCCATCGTCTAGCAGGGCCTTCTCAACATCCAAAGAAACATTTTGCGCCTCCTGCAAAGCGGCGTCCGAGAAGTCGGTGGCAAGGCCAAATGATGCGATGATCGCCTCTACGTTGAGGTCGAGCTCGTCGGTTGACCCCAAGAGCCGATCTATGGTGGCGACGCCCGCGCTCTGCCTGGTGGGATACTCCAGAATGCTGGCAACCACCACGTCGCCTTCCTCAACCCCCAGGCGTTGCGCGCTCGTGTCCTCGGGCAGCACAAAGAAGTCGTGTGCCATGCGCGCGTCGAGGGGCGACACCACGCCCAGCGGATCCGCCTTGCCGTATGTTCCCACGACCTTGGTGGTGGAGCGGCTCAGCACACACTGCACATACGCCACGCGTTCGCCACCGCGACCATGCATGGGCACAAGGCTTACCTGCACCTCGTCCCCATTCATGCCCTCGCGTATGCCCCTGCGGGCAACGGCAAACGTCCCCTCCGGCGTTTCCACCTGCGCGACACCCGGGCGCACCACCCTAAGCGTGCCCTCCACAAGCGCCTTTGCCTTGTGCGCCTTGGGATGCTGCCCCCGACGCCTACTCCCATGATGAACCCTCTTGCGAGTCACATGCTCTCCTTATACAAAAACAGCCGCAACGCGGCTGACCAACTTGTATGCTCCTCGTTCTAAAGGCGAACCCGAGCGCAGCCGTCGCTCTTATCTTACCGGCGAGTTCGCAAAGCGCTGTAGAGTCCGGGAAGATAAGAGAGACGGCTGCGCTACCTCGGTTCGCTATACCTTTAAGTAACGCCTCATCGCAATGGCGGAACCAAACAATCCAATGGCCACGCCAGCCACCAGCAACGAGATGTATACCCGCAAAACAACACTCATAGACAGCTCAAACGAGAGGAACTGCAGGCTGCTTGCCAACTGCGGCTGCAGGTAGGCCCATCCCACGTGCAGGGCCACAATGGCCAGAACGGCGCCAAGAATGGCCTCGATGGCACCTTCGGCCACAAACGGCCCGCGAATAAAGCTGTTCGAAGCGCCAACAAGCTTCATGATGGCTATCTCGCGCCTACGTGCGGAGATGGCGAGCCGAATCGTGTTGTTGATGAACACGAACGCGACAAAGATCAGAAGGACGATGAGCACGGCTGCGGCGATGCGCATGTAGCTCGTTACGCTAAACAGGCGATCGACCGTCTCCTTGCCATACTTGACCGAGCTCTCCACGTGCTCCGCATCATCGGATATGGCCTTGAACTCCTCGTCGGCCACAATGCGGTTTGCGACCTCCTCAACCTGCCTAGGCTCCTTTGTCTTGATGACCAAGGAGGCGGGTACGGGATTCTGCCCATCAAGAGCCGCCACCGCGTCCTCGGCATTGCGATTGGACATAGTCTCGCGATACTCCTGCAGAGCCTCGTCCTTGCTCTTGTACGTAACGGACTCGACCTCGTCCCATCCCTCTGCCTTTGCGCGATAGGCGTCAACGGCTCCTTGGTCGGCACTGTCCGCCAGAAACGCCTGAATCATCACGCGGTCCTCAACGCTGCCCACCAAGTTGCTTACAAGACTCGATCCCAGTGCAAAGACTCCAATGACAAAGAGCGAAAGGAAGATGGTGACCACGGCGCCCAAGCACGTGGACCAGTTCCTGTGAATGTGGGAGCCTGCCTCCCTAAGCGAATAGCCAAGATTAGAGGGCATCATAGAAACCATAGCCTCCTCTCTCCTGGTCACGCACAACATGACCAGCCTCGAGGGCAATTACACGACGGTGCATGGCGTCCACCATCTCGCGGTCATGGGTTGCCATGACCACCGTGGTGCCCGTGCGGTTAATGCGATCGAGCAGCTTCATGATGCCAAGCGAGATGGCAGGGTCAAGGTTTCCCGTGGGCTCGTCGCACACCAGAAGCGGGGGACGGTTTACCATGGCACGCGCAACCGATACGCGCTGCTGCTCGCCACCCGACAGCTGGTCGGGATAGTTGTCCATCTTCTCCGCCAAGCCCACCAGGCGCAACACCTCCGGCACCTGAGCCTTAATGATGGAACGCGGCTTGCCAATGCACTCCAAGGCAAACGCCACGTTGCCATAGACGGTCTTGTCGGGCAGCAGCTTAAAGTCCTGGAAAACCGTACCAATCTGCCTGCGAAGATACGGCACCTTCCAGTTGCGCAGCTTGGTGAGGTTTTGCCCCGCCACCAAGACGGACCCCTTGGTCGCGCGCAACTCGCGCGTAAGCAGACGAAGGAAGGTGGACTTTCCCGAACCCGAATGGCCAACCACAAAGACAAACTCTCCGGGATAGATGTCGAGGCTCACGTTGTCCAACGCGGGCTTGTTTGGCTGCGCGGGATATATCACGGTTACGTTTTGGAGCGAGATGGTAGGGGTTCCCGTGTGTGGAACAACAGCACTCTCGTCCCCCAAAGAGGCATAGAGACTCTGTGACCCCTGGGCGCCTTCGGCGTCTGCGCCTCGGCCTCCGTCTACGGGTGCAAGGTCTGTGCTGGCTGTTACCGTACGCACAGGCGCGTCTGCGTTTAGCGGCGCTACTTCGGGCACCTCTTGTCGCTCCGTGCTGCGAAAGTGATTAGGCACAACAGCTCCTTTGCTACATGCGCATACTACGGACAGATATAGAAATGTTACCAGAGCAAGGGTGTCTGGCTACGTATAGCACCATTTCCCTACAGAGAGAACAGAGCTTGGCCCAAGCGCCAAGCAAAGGGGAGTGTCCCCATTGCTTGGTTTCCTACGCGGTGGCGCCACCCACGTTCCAACGATGGTAGGCGGCAACAAACTGGTCGAGGTCCCCCTCGCGAAGCACGGCATCGGTGTTTCCCGTCTCCACACCCGTGCGGGTATCCTTTACCAACTGAAACGGATAGAGAACGTAATTGCGGATTTGGTTGCCCCACGATATGTCGTGCTTCGGACCGCGAAGCTCGTCGAGCTCCGCCTCGCGCCTCTCGCACTCAAGCTCATACAGCTTGGAGCGCAGGACGTTCATGGCAAACGCCTTGTTCTGCAGCTGGCTGCGTTCGTTTTGGCAAGTCACCACAATGCCCGTGGGCAAATGCGTGATGCGCACCGCCGAGTCGGTTGTGTTGACACCTTGCCCTCCATGACCCGACGCGTGGAACACGTCCACCCTAAGGTCCTCGGGGGCAATCTCAACCTCCACGTTGTCGGGAATCACAGGAAGGACCTCCACACCCGCAAACGTGGTCTGACGGCGCTTCTTGGCGTCCGTGGGAGAGATGCGCACCAAACGATGCACGCCCTGCTCAGAGCGCAGCATGCCATAGGCATTCTTGCCCGAGACGGTAAAGGTGGCTCGGTCGATGCCTATCACCTCGGCTGCGGGGGCATCTCCCACATCCACCTTCCAACCCCTGCGCGCACAGTACGCAAGATACATCTTAAAGAGCATCTCGCACCAGTCTTGCGCCTCAAGCCCTCCTTGGCCGGGCGTAATGGTAACGATTGCGTCGCCGTGGTCGAACTCCCCCGTAAACCAGCTGTTGAGTTCCAGCTCGGTAAGCTCGGCCAAGAGCTCGCGAGCGAGGACCTGGGACTCCTCCAGCAGGTCCTCGTCCTCCATCTCTTGGCCAAGCTCAAGCGCTGTCTTTGCATCATCGAGCTTTGCGATGGCAGACTCTATGCTTGCCACGTCCTCCTTGGCCCGCGTGAGCTTCTCCATCGTCTCTCGAGCCGCATCGGCATCGTCCCAAAAGCCCGCCTGAGAGGAACGCTCCTCCAAGAGGGCGACCTGCGCCTTGCTTTCGTCGACATGCAGATAGTCAATAACCTCACGGAGCCGTGCCTCAAGCGCAGCAAGGTCCACAGGGGCGACCTCGGCCATGCTATCGTCTCCGACCGTGGCAGTTCTTGAACTTCTTTCCGCTGCCGCAAGGACATGGGTCGTTGCGTCCTACGTTTGCGTAGGGGTCGTTGCTGTCGGCCTTGCGGTAGGGAGTGCGCTTTGCCTGGTCGGGTGCCGACTCCACCTCGGTAAAGCTGCGCATGGGAGCCTTTGTGGGTGCGGCCTCCCCCATTGCGCTCTTCTGCTCGCTGTGGTCGCCATCGACCTCGGCGGGACCGGAGTAGCTGGCGCCCTTGAGCTCCTCGGGCTCCTGGTCCTCTTCCTCGCGTGCCGCTGCGGCGCGACGCATGGGAGCGCCTTGTATCTCAATGCGCAGAATCGTGCGGAGGAAGTCCTCATACATGGTGTTTACCAGCAGGGTAAAGGCGCTGTATGCCTCGCTCTTGTACTCCACCAGCGGATCGCGCTGACCAAACCCGCGCAGGCCAATGCCGGTCTTGAGGTAGTCCATCTCCTGGAGGTAGGCCATCCAGCGCGTGTCGATTACGCGAAGCATCACCTGGGTGGACAGCTCGTGCATAATGCCGTCACCCAAGTTCTCGGTCTTCTCTTCGTAGCACTTGTGGACAAAGTCCTCCACACGCTCGGCAATCGCGGACGTCTCGTCGTCAGTCGTGAAGGTGGGCAGTCCCTCACGCTTGCCCGTAAGCTCGGTGATCCACTTCTGCAGGCCCTCCAGATCCCACTGCTCGGGATTGGTGCCCTCGCTGCAGAACTCGTTGACCTTGTGCCACACGGTGTCCGACGTGACCTCGTTTACGTGCTCGGTGAGGTCC
>JAUMWL010000110.1 GCA_030529665.1 Coriobacteriales bacterium | reverse complement strand
GCTTGGTAAAGAACGCATGCCAGAACGGGTAGTTCTCGTACATGTTGAGCGCACGAGGGATGCCCACGGTACCTCTGCGGGCGTCGGCCGGATCAATCACCTCGCGGTCAAACAGCAGTGAGTTCTTTTGCTTAAAGAGGTTTGGCGCCTCAATGCCACCCTTGCGGGAGCGACCCGAGCCCTTCTCGCAGCGGTTGCCCGTAATAAAGCGATGGCCACCGCCAAAGTCGTTGATGGTAAGCAGGCAGTTGTTGGAGCATCGTCCGCAGTGTGCCTTGGTGAGCTTGACCTTGAGCTCGTTGAGCGACCGGCGGTCGAGCACCGTGGAGGTACCATGCAGCCCCGCACGATCGCGGGCGAGCAGCGCCGCGCCGTAGGCGCCCATGGAGCCAGCGATGTCAGGACGTATGACCGTGCGGCCGGTGAGCAGCTCAAAGGCGCGCAAGGTCGCGTCACTCATAAAGGTGCCGCCTTGCACCACAATATGCTTGCCTATCTCGTCGTAATCGCGGAGCTTGATCACCTTAAAGAGGGCGTTCTTTATAACGGAGTACGACAGGCCGGCCGCCACGTCGCCAATGGTCGCGCCTTCCTTTTGCGCCTGCTTAACACGCGAGTTCATAAACACGGTGCAACGGCTTCCCAGGTCCACGGGGTGCTCGCCTGCCACCGCGGCCTGTGCAAACTCCTGGACCGTCATGCCCATGGAGTCGGCGAAGCTCGCCACAAACGAGCCGCAGCCAGACGAGCAGGCCTCGTTGAGCGCTATGTGGTCGATGATGCCATCCTTTACCTGCAGGCACTTCATGTCCTGGCCGCCAATGTCCAGGATGAACTCCACGTCGGGCACGAACGCCTGGGCACCGCGCAGGTGCGCCACGGTCTCCACCTCGCCCGAATCGGCACGCAGCGCCTCGATGAGGATGCCCTCGCCATAGCCCGTGGTAGTTACATGCCCAATCTGGCAGTCGGCAGGCATATGGTCATATATGTCGTTCATGATCGAGCGAGCCGTACCCAAGACGTCGCCGTTGTTGACGTCGTACCACGTGTAGAGCAGCTCGCCCTTCTGGCCAACGACCGCCGCCTTGAGCGTGGTTGAGCCGGCGTCGATGCCAATGAACACGCGCCCGTGATACTCGTCGAGCACGCCCTTGGGCACCACCTCGGAGTCGTGACGCGCATGGAACTCGTCCAGCTCGGTCTGCGACGCAAACAGGGGGTCAAGGCGGGCGACCTCGGAGCCCTGCGTGTCACGCAGGTTGTTCAAGGCGTCTATGACCTGCTGGAACGTTACCTTCTTGTCAGTCTCGCCTGCCAGAGCCGCACCGGTGGCCACAAACAGATGGGCGTTGGGTGGCACTATGCGATGCTCCTCGTCCAAGTTGAGCGTTATGTAGAAGCGCTCGCGCAACTCCGAGAGATACTGCAGCGGTCCTCCAAGAAAGGCCACGTAGCCGCGAATGGGATGTCCGCATGCCAAGCCCGACACGGTTTGGTTTGCCACGGCCTGGAAGATGGAGGCCGCGATGTCGGCAGGTGACGCGCCTTCGTTGAGCAGGGGCTGCACGTCCGACTTGGCAAACACGCCGCAGCGGCTCGCAATGGGATATATGTGCGTCGCATTCTTTGCCAGCTCGTTGAGTCCGGGAGCATCGGTCTTCAGAAGCGAGGCCATCTGGTCAATGAAGGCCCCCGTACCGCCGGCGCAGGTGCCGTTCATGCGCTGCTCTATGCCGTTGTCGAAGTATATTATCTTTGCGTCCTCGCCGCCCAACTCTATGGCACAGTCGGTTTGGGGAATGAGGGCCTCCACGGCCCGTTTGCTGGCGATGACCTCCTGCACGAACTCCAGGTCGAGCCATGTGGCAAGCAACATGCCACCCGAGCCCGTAATGGAGACACGCATGGAGGCGTCGCCCAGCACCTTCTTTGCGCGAGCAAAGAGCTCCTTTGCCGTGGCGCGGATGTCGGTATGATGCCGCTCGTAGTTGGCGTACACCAAGTGGTTGTTTGCATCAATTACGGCAAGCTTTACCGTGGTGGAGCCCACATCGATGCCAAGACGCAAGTTTGCGTGCCCAAAGTCGGCGGGGTGTGCCGGCTTGAGCTCCGCTCCGTCGGCAACGAGCGGAACAGCGGGTTTGGCCGCACTCTGGGCAGCGTTGGAACTAACGTATCGTACCATTGTCGTTCTCCTCCATTTGAGTTGCAGCGGCAGAGACTAAAGACGGGATGTCCAGTTCTATGGGGCGCCCGTACAGGTCGCCTGGACGTATAAAGAGCATGGCCGTCATGATGCAGACCATGGCGTAGTCGCTTTCTTTCATTCCGGTGGTAAGCCATCGCACAAGCACACCCACCTCTGCCGACACGACAAAGGTCAGGTAGTAGTCAAAGGCAGCCAACGCCACGGTGGAGAATCCATCCAAGGCGCGGGTTTGTACGACCTCGCTCACCATGTCCTTAATACGCTCCACAAAGGCTGGGTCTCCCCCTTTGCCCAGCAAGGCACTGAGGATGTTTCCATGCTCGCGAAAGTACGCCAGCACATCCGTGGCACCAGGGGAAGGTTCAAATGAATGGATTGCCTCTTCCAGTTGGGGAAGCGTTACCTGCGAGACTCGTTGCGCCAAAGGCGCAAGGTCCTCTATGGTCTCGTCCTCAATGCAGCGAACGAGCGCAGGGATGTCCTTGTAATGCGAATAGAACGTACGTCGCGTAACGTTGGCACGCTCGGTCACGCCCGTGACCGTTACACGCGCAAGGTCGCCCGTTGCATGAATCTCTTGGGCAAGGGCATCTTGCAACGCCAGACGCGTGCGGAGGCATCTTCGATCGAGGGTCTTCAAGAATGTCGTCCCTTCACACTCTGAGTTATTTTGCACACGGCGTATCATATTACTCATTACGTGAAATTACATTCTTGGTTGCACCAAAAATGCACAGGCAGGCGATGGGGACACTCCCCCTTGCTTGGCAAAGCCGAGCAAGGGGGAGTGTCCCCATCGCCTGCAAAAAGTGTACTATCGCTTGAATATGTGCGGTATTCCGCGCACACCGGCCTTTATGACGTCAAAGAAGGAAGGCGATCTTTGGAGCTTCTCCTCGCCAACATGGACTTGCACGGCACGCAACGTCTTCTTGTTGTCGCGCGTGGAAAACGAAAAATGGCCACCTTGCTTTATAAAGATGGCAAAGCGCACGATTCTTGTGCCCACCACCTCGGCAGCGACGTAGTCAACCTCATCCCATGGGATCTGAATGTAATCCTCGGGATTACGCTCGTTGTAGAACTCAAACGCAACATCTCCCACCATCACGTTGCCGTACGTGCCCAAGCCAGCAAATGACGTGGCCTTAATGGTGAGTTCAACCTTGGTGTTTTGCGATTGCGCCATACGATCTCCGTTCGTTGGGAAGGGGTCCAAAAAGATGTGGGGCCGTCTCCTCTACGCAAACCCCCATGGGCTTGCAACGTTAGACAAGTGGGCGCCCGCCAGAACGAGATGGCGGGCGCCAAGGGAAGCGCACGGAAGGAAAGGAGACAAGCACCGCGCGCGCAGCCCGTTACATAAAGCCGAAGAATCGACCCACAATGCCCACGGCAAAGAGTGCCAGGATGATGGCAATCGGCGAGACGTTCTTCTTTAGCAGCCTGCAGCAGAGCAGCGTGAGCAGCACGGCGGCAAGGCCGGGGATGAGCTGATCGAGGTTGGCCTGGAGCGTGGTGACCTTATCGACGTTAAGACCAGTGGCACCCAGTGAGGAGTACTGCTCAAGAGCGCTCTTGATACCCTCGGTGCCAGCCGGCAACGAGGACCAGTCAATGTAGGCGCCTTCGGACTGCGTAACCGTAGAGACAATGGGCGTAAACGAAATCGATACCCAGCGCTGTACGAGTGCGCCGATGATAAACATACCAAGGATGGAGGCCATCTCGGTAACCTTGCCCAGAAGGCCGCCGGAAAGGTCCTTGGCGATCTCGGAACCCACGGTGTAGCCAAACTCCTGCGTGTACCACAGGAAGGCCATGCGGATGATGTTCCATGCCACAAAGAACAGAATGGGGCCAACGATGGAGCCGCCCATGGCCATGGAGGCACCCAGCGCACCCAGGATCGGGCGCACGGTAAACCAGAACACGGGGTCGCCAACGCCAGCCAGCGGGCCCATCATACCAACCTTGACGCCCTGAATGGCCTGGTCCTCAACGGGAGCGCCATTTGCACGCTCCTCCTCGAGCGCCAGGGTAACGCCGATGATCGGGGCCGAGACGTAAGGATGGGTGTTGTAGAACTCGAGGTGACGCTTGAGCGCTGCCGACTGCTCCTCCTTGGTGGAGTAGAGCTTCTTGATGGCGGGAATCATGGCATAGCACCAGCCGCCGTTCTGCATACGTTCGTAGTTCCAAGATCCCTGCAGGAACTGGTGACGCCACGCAACCGCCATGCGGTCTTTTTGAGTAAGCTTAATTTCTGCCATTTTTGTTCACACTCCTTTCGGCTTAGTAATCGTTGAGGATGTCGCCAAGCGGATCGCCCGATCCGCCGCCAGAGCCACCGCCCTGCTTTGCGATCTCCTTGAGGCCAATGTAGATAAGAGCGAGAGCGATGCCAATAGCGCCGAGCGCGATGAGCGTAAGGTCGCCAATGCAGGCCGCCACGAAGCCGAGCGCGAAGAACGGCCAGACCTCAGCAGTTGCCATCATGTTGATGACCATTGCGTAACCAACGGCAGCAACCATGCCACCGCCGACTGCCATGCCACCAGAGAGCCAAGCGGGCATGGAGTTGAGCATCGTGGTAACTGCCTCTGCAGGAATCAGGCAAAGCATCGCAGCCGGAATGGCAATGCGGACGCCCTGAAGGCCAATGGCAAGGAGCTGCCACATCTCGACGCCGCGGAAGTTGCCCTTCTCGGCTGCGGCATCCATAAAGTGCACCATGGGGATTGCGATGGTGCGGCAAAGCATGGTGAGGAACAGGCCTGCCACCGACAGGGGCACGGCCAGAGCGATGGAGGTGCTGATTGCGGTCTGAACGTCGGCGGAGCCATCGCCAAGACCCTTTACCATAATGATGGCCGACGCCACGGACGCAAGGGCTGCGTCGGGAGCCACGGCTGCGCCGACGTTGGCCCAGCCAAGTGCGATCATCTGCAGCGAACCACCGAGGATGATGCCCTCAGTGGGATGACCCGTCACGATGCCAATGAGCGTACAGGCAACGAGCGGCTGATGGAACTGAAACTCGTCCAGAATACCTTCCATGCCTGCCATGAAGGCTACCAGGACGATCAAGATAATAGACAATCCTCCCATTTGTTATTCCCTCCTTTTATTTGCCTTGAGCCGCAAGCTCAGCCTTGGCCTTCTTCATAACGGCATCAAACGGCTCGGGCTTATCGGCCGGTACCTTACGAACATCGAACTTGACGCCCATGGAGGCAATCTTCTCGATGCAATCGACGTCTGCCTGATCCATGGCAACGGCGTTGGTCACAACGACCTTGCCCAGCGAGTGAGCCATGGAGCCGAGGTTGACTTCCTTGATGTCCACGCCACCCTCGAGCGCGCGAAGCAGATCTTGCGGCGTCTCGAAGAGCAGCATCGCCTTGGTGTCGCCAAAGCGCGGGTCCTTGGAGACCTCAATGATCTTCCAGATGGGCACGACGTGCACCTTTACTCCCGGAGGAGCCGCCTGCACGATCATGGACTTACGCAGGTCGTCGGCTGCGACACCGTCGGAGCACACGATGATGCGGTCGGGGTTAACCATCTTGGTAACCGTGGTGGCTACCTGGCCATGGAGCAGGCGCGTGTCGATGCGTGCGAACGCGATGTTGATCTTGCCGTCGCCAAGCACCGTTCCCGGAGGGATGGCGCCTACGGGTGCGCTTGCGGGAGCTGCGGCCGCAGGAGCCTGAGTGCCGTCAAGGGTCGCCTGAAGAGACTCGGGCTTAATCTTCACGCCGGCAACCGCCTCGGGGAAGATGACCTTAGCAATGTCCGCTGCCGACTCGGATGCGAAGCGCTCGCCATAGGCCGCGATGACCATGGGCAGGTTAAGGCCAGTAACCGCAACCCACTTCTCGTGGCCAGGCTCTTCCAGAAGAAGATTCACCTGGTTGAACGGGGTTCCACCCCACAGGTCAACGAGGAAGAGCACCTCTTCCTGATTCTCGAACGTCGCAACGGCGTTCAGAATCTTGGCTCGCAGGTCCTCTGGCCCCATGTCGGGCGTGAGCACTACCGCTTGGACGGCTTCTTGCGGACCGAAGATCATTTCTCCGGACTGCTTGATGCCTTCGGCAAACGCCCCATGGCTTGCAAGGACAATACTTACCATACTTACCTCCTAACTTCCTTCCTTACCGTTGGCGCGTGTGCCACCTGACTCACGTGCCCCTTTCCCTATGCCGAACCCTCGGTTGCCGAGGATGAACGACCGACAAAAGAAGACGCAGAACAAACCGTCTTCTATTTGGTTTGGCTCTGCGTCTGTGCGTCAGGCTCTATTTGATATTCGATTCTTCGTAGTCGTGCGCTAATGAGCGACGTCCGCTTACATTTGGGGCAATAGAGGGGGAAGTTCTGGAGTACGGTGTCTTCTCGTATCTTCACCCGCGTCTTTGCGCCACATGCAGGACATCGTAACCAACTCAACGAGTATTCGTCAACATCTGTTGTCATTTACAACGCTCACCCTCTCCTTTTGTGCCGTCCCGCCCTGTTTGAGATAAGCACACATTGCCTCAAGGTCTACATGGACCAGCTCCACAAGCTCCTCCTCCGAGAAGAGGTAGCGTTGCGTGGCACACAGTACCCCCATGCCCAGGCAACACACCCACATGTGATAGAAGACCGTTCGAGCGGACCTGTCGTCTAGCCCGTAGACATCCCCAATGAACCGCAGGTAGTCTTTCACGGTAACCTCGGTGCTTTGCAAGATGTCCGTAAAGGACTTCTGTTTGCCTTCGCCTGTCATGAACACGAGCCGGTAGAGGTTTGGCTCGCGCTTGGCAAAGAGGACCGCCTGTATGACGGCTTGGGCAAAGTCGCCCGACTCGATCATCGCATACGAGCAGAGCTTCTCCACCTGCACGGCAGTAACCCTGCGCACCTCTTCTTTGAGCTCGTCCATGTCGTCAAACACCGTAAAGATGGGGCGCGTGGAGCAACCTAGGCGCTTGGCCAGCTCGCGCGCGGTGAGCGCCTCGACCCCCTGCTCGCCCACGATGGCAAGCGAGGCCAGCACCAGCTCTTCGCGCGTGAACTTTGGCTTTGGCGGCATGACGTTTCCTCTTGTTGCTGTATTGAATCAATCGTTTTAAAACATACGTGTTTGTTTAGGAACTCTCATTATGGAACACAGCATCTGCGTGTCAAGCACCACTTATGCGAACGGTAGTCTTTGCCGTAGGAAGGCGATGGGGATGCTCCCCTTTGCTTGGATTCGCCAAGCAAAGGGGAGCATCCCCATCGCCTCACTGTTGACGCGTGCTATGAGATGGCGTCGTGGATGTCCTGCAACGCGTTGACGCCCGAGTCCTCACCGGCCACCTTTACGCCTATGCCCACGGCGGAGGCATGTGCCGCGGCCATGGTGGTCATGTAGGGTATGTGCGCACGGATTGCCTCGCGACGGATGTAGGAGTCGTCCTGGCTGGACTCGGCATCGGCCTTGGGCGTGTTTACCACCAGGTCGATCTGGCCGTTGGCAATGGCATCGGTAATGTTTGGCCTGCCCTCGCGCTGCTTAAAGATTACCGAGCACGGAATGCCCGCATCGGCGAGCGCCTCGGCGGTGCCGCGGGTTGCGATAATGGAGAATCCCGCGTTGACGAACTCTTGCGCAATGGGCACCAACTCGTCCTTGTTGCGGTTGGAGATGGACATGAGCACCGTGCCAGATGTGGGAAGCGGCGTGCCGGTGGCCTCCTGCGACTTGAAGTAGGCCTCGCCAAAGGTAGGCGCCAAGCCAAGCACCTCGCCGGTGGAGCGCATCTCGGGTCCCAGCACGGGGTCAACCTCGGGGAACATGGAGAAGGGCAGCACGGCTTCCTTTACGCCATAGAACTTGTAGGTGGCTTCGGCAAGACCCGCAACGGGGCTGGGACGTCCGGTAAGCTCTGCCGTGATGGCGTCAGTTGCAATCTGCACCATGCTTATGCCACACACCTTGGAGACCAAAGGCACCGTGCGGCTCGCACGCGGGTTGGCCTCGATAACGAAGACCTTGCCGGCCTCGATGGCATACTGGATGTTCATGAGGCCCACCACGTGCATCTCCTCGGCGATGCGACGCGTGTACTCCTTGATGGTCGTCAGGTGCTCGTCAGAAATGGAGATGGAGGGCAGCACGCAGGCGGAGTCGCCCGAGTGGATGCCAGCCAGCTCGATGTGCTCCATCACGGCAGGCACGTAGGCGTGCGTGCCGTCGCAGATGGCGTCGGCCTCGCACTCCAGCGCATGACGCAGGAAGCGGTCGATGAGGATGGGACGGTCGGGCGTGACGCCAATGGCAGCCGCCATGTAGGCGCGCAGGCTCTCGTCGTCATACACCACTTCCATGCCGCGACCGCCCAGCACGTAGCTGGGGCGCACCATAACGGGGTAGCCGATCTCGTGAGCGGCGTCGAGCGCCTCCTCCACGGTTACGGCCATGTCGGCCTCGGGCATGGGGATGCCCAGCTTGTCCATCATGGCACGGAACTCGTCGCGGTCCTCGGCAAGGTCGATAACCTCGGGCGTGGTGCCCAGGATCTTTACGCCGGCGGCCTGCAGCTCGCTCGCAATGTTGAGCGGCGTCTGCCCGCCAAACTGCGCAATGATGCCCAGGGGCTTCTCTTTGTTGTAGATGGAGAGCACGTCCTCGGTGGTGAGCGGCTCGAAGTAGAGCTTGTCGGACGTGTCGTAGTCGGTTGAGACGGTCTCGGGGTTGCAGTTGACTATGATGGTCTGGAAGCCAAGCTTGCGAAGGGCGATGGCTGCGTGCACCGAGCAGTAGTCAAACTCAATGCCCTGGCCAATGCGATTGGGACCGCCACCTAGGATCATTACCTTGTTGCCGGCAAGAGGCTCGCTTGCATCGGGTGCGTTGTAGGTGCTGTAGTAGTACGCCGAGTTCTGCGTTGAGCTTACGTGCACGCCCTCCCAGGCCTCCGTGACGCCCAGGTCTATGCGCTGCTGGCGAATGCTGGCCTCGGGCAGGCCGGTAAGCTGGCTGAGGTACTTGTCGGCAAAGCCGTCCTTCTTTGCCTGGACCAGCATGTCATCTGGAAGCGCCTCGCCGGGATGCGCGGCCACCTGCGCGAGGATGGTCTCTTCCTCGGCCACGAGCTCGGCCATCTCTTGGATGAACTCGCGCTTGATGCGGGTGAGGTCGTAGAGCGTGTCGATGCTCACGCCCTTGCGCAGAGCCTCGTACATAACAAACTGGCGCTCGCTCGTGGGGAAGCGCAGAAGGTCCACCAGCTCGTCGGCGGTCTTTGTGTTGAAGTCCTTGGCAAAGCCCAGGCCGTAGCGCCCCTGCTCGAGCGAGCGAATGGCCTTTTGGAACGCCTCCTTGTAGGTCTTGCCAATGGCCATTACCTCGCCCACGGCACGCATCTGCGTACCCAGCTTGTCCTCCACGCCCTTGAACTTCTCAAACGCCCAGCGCGCGAACTTGATTACCACGTAGTCGCCGGTGGGAACGTACTTGTCCAGCGTGCCCCACTTGCCGCAGGGAATCTCGGCCAAGGTGAGGCCGCTTGCCAGCATGGCGGAGATGAGCGCGATGGGAAATCCCGTTGCCTTGGAGGCGAGTGCCGACGAGCGCGACG
Organism: Coriobacteriales bacterium; assembly: GCA_030529665.1. Taxonomy (GTDB): domain Bacteria; phylum Actinomycetota; class Coriobacteriia; order Coriobacteriales; family Atopobiaceae; genus RUG440. The sequence goes on along the minus strand of JAUMWL010000110.1, from coordinate 172 downwards.
TGCGCGGGTTGATCTCGATGATGATGTCGCGGTCGGTAACGGGATCGTGTGCCCACTGCACGTTGGTGCCGCCAATGACCTTTACCGCGTCCACGATGCGATAGCTCTTCTCTTGCAGGCGGTCGATCACGGCTTGGTCTATGGTCTGCATGGGGGCGGCGCAGAACGAGTC
>JAUMWL010000109.1 GCA_030529665.1 Coriobacteriales bacterium | reverse complement strand
GGTGTCTACTAGAGCGTCGCTTTATTCGCTCGGATATGCGCCATACGGCCTAGGTCGCCGTGATCGATCTCGTGCCTTAGCAGGGTGGCAATTGCCTCTTTGCGTGTGAGAAAGTTCGGTCCGCTAAGGTTGCGCCCGCTCACGGTGTGATGCGTATTGAAGTAGCAGTCGCAGGTGAGGTTCTCTACAAACAACAGCAACTCCTCGAGCATCTCGCGTTCGGAGAGCGGGTCGAATGTGGGTTGAGCTTCCAAAACGGAATTCATATAGCGCTGCGTCGCATGATTGCGTGGTACGAGAGCGCGGACCATGTACTGGAAAAACACGTCGATTAAAGCATTTGCAATCGGCATGCTTCGGATGGTTAAACGAGAGAGGAAGAGGATGGAGAGCAATACGATATTCGACTCGGTGTTCAAAACAATGGTTCACAAGGCGCCACGCCTATTGATTCCCTTTCCATGGAAGTAGTTCTTCCCAACGGAGGGTTGTTCGACTACGAGGTAAAGGTGTTCAAGGTTCAGCTCATTGGCAAAGAGGAGTTGTTTAAAAAACGGTTGCTCATATTGCTGCCGTACTACCTAATGCGATACGAGCAAAGACTTGCCGCAATAGAAAAAGACGACGAGCAGACAGCACATCTAATTGCTGAGTGTATCGAATTGCGCATGCAACTTGCGGAAGCAACAATAGACAAGGGCGATGCGCTGCTCTACGAAGAACTCACAGAGCTTATAATACGGGTATCCGATTACCTAACGCATGCATACGCGGCTTTGCAAAAGAAGGTGAGGGCAGCAATGGGTGGGGAAGTGCTGGAACTGCTAAACGACAAGGCAGAGCGTTGGAAGCGTGAGGCAGAGAAACGTGGTTTGAAGCAAGGCCTAGAGCAAGGAGCGTCCGAACTTGCGGAGCTTCTTAAGGGACTTGGTGTGGGCGAAGTAGTCATTAACGATGCGATGGAAATGTTGCGCGAGAAAAGAGAACAAGCCGCCTCAGTCAAAGAAGAATAGGTCATAAACGGTTGCGTCGAGTTCTTTTGATACATCAAGGGCAAGCTTGAGAGAAGGGTTGTACTTGCCATTTTCAAGCTTGCCAATTGTCTCGCGTCGACACCCAACCTTCTCTGCCAGTTCGGCTTGACTCATCTTTTTTCGCTGGCGATACTCGCGCATCTTTGTGGTGAATTCCATTGCCTATCTCTCTAGCCATCCAAAAACGATGCCGTATACGAGCAGTCCAAAACCAACGAATCCAAGACCTGTTGTGGCAAGATCAACCTTTATGCTTGTGCCCATTCCCACAGCGCACAAAACCCCGGTGGTAATAAGAGTAATCCGTAGGGCATGGCCTGCTGCATGGCCGTCATGAACCTCGGACATCTCGTCAGGCATCTCACGGCGAGGGGCGGAATTCGCAAGGAGCGATGCCACGCAAACCAAAAGCAGGCAGATTGCGGCTCCTAGCACTAGTAAGCTTGTTGGATTGAGTAGGCGAACCATGCCGAGCGCGATGAGGCATAGGCCAATTGCCACGTTGCCATATGCGCAACGGCTCTTCACAGAAAGAAAACCGTGACTCATGCAGGACCTCCCATGCGATAAATACCTCACAGACGCAAATCATAGCATGTTATGTGGACGAATGGCACAAATATGCCCGGTAAGCTTGAGGGAGCTTGCCGGGCGGAGTGGATGGCTTATGCTGCCGTCTTTGGGAGTGCTTGCGGCACTGCCTATTGGGCGGATCTCTCTATGCGCTGTTGCAGCACGTGGTAGACAAACACAAAGGCGATGCCCAAGAGCGCTCCGGCAGCCACGTCGCTGAGGTAGTGTGCGCCAAGCAGCATGCGGGTAAATATGATGACGACGGTAAAGCCAAAGCCGGCCCAGCAGAGCTGCACGCGCTTGTTGCGTAGGCTCGGGAAGAGCCATGTGAGCGAGAGCAAGATGCTAATGGTCGAGATGCTCAAAAGCGCATGACCGCTGGGAAAGGACCTAAACTCGTTGCGCTCCAAACCAAGCTGGGCCATGAGCTCTGTGGGTTTGGGAGAGATGCGGAACCAAGGGACAAAGCCCACTCCCTCCAGGCCATCCGCTACGATGCGATAGCGCGGGCGGTTAAAGATGCCCTTGGTGAGTTGCATAAACGCAAAGGCGGCAAGCAGCACCAGCACAAAGCATACGGAGCGTTTTAGCAGGAGCTTGTCATCGTTGCGCGCGGCGAGCTTCCAACCAACGAGGAACAGCGGCCACTCAATAATCGGGCTCAGTGCCAAGGCGACCAAGCGGTTGTCCTTAACTGCGGGGATGATGCTGCCAAGACAATCACCGTCCAAAAGAGATGCCGCTCCTACAAATCCCACAAGCAGCGCGGACACAGCCATTATTGCGACCAGTGCGGTCTTTGCGGGCTTGGTCTTTGTGCTGTGCGCAACTCGCTCACATTGCACGCCCAAAAACAGAACGACGGCAGCGGCGAATGGGTAGATTCCGATTGTTGTGATCCACGTGGCCACTACGTTGTTTGGCGAATACAGTGCCTTGGCAAGCGTTAGGTCGAGGAAGGTGCCCAAGAGCAACAGCACCGCAAAGATCGCTGCCATTATGCCGAGAATACGCCGCTCTGCGATCCACCCTCCGCTTGTACCGGCACCCACCTGCATCCGGACTTTCTTGTTCATAGATTACCGCTCTCCTTTACCTGGTTGTGCTGCGTCTGAAAAGTATAACCTCAAACGTCACCGCCGCGTTGCGGAAGAGTCTCTGGCTGCAGCAATGGGAACGGGCGGGGCTGCAAGCGCTACCATGGGCGACCATTTGCGGTCACACTGGGGCTGCGGGCAGGCAACGCGCGACCACGTGCGTCGTTGGCCTTGGGACCTCGAATGCGATCGAGCGCTGGTCTGCGCGAACCTTAAAAGAGCTTTAATCCATGTGTGCTCACTGAGCCATTGCCGATTCTTTAAGGCAAATTTGAGGTTGGGGCCATACGTGTGTCACGGGGACGGAGGCACTGACACACTTACCGGCGTCAGCTTGGATCAACCTCCAGGAACTCGTCCAAAAACACGTCGATAATCTCGTTCTTGGTGTTGGGCAGCCACGCCGCCACGACCTCTATCTCTCGTTCCATACCCTCCACAGGCACCGCGACCAAGCGGCTGTCGGACGAGAGCGTTGGGGCAACGAAGCCTGGCAGCAACGCATAGCCAAAGCCCGAAAGAACGCAGAGGATGCTCGTCTCTATGTCCCAATACGCACTGCTCACGCGGTCGTGCAACCCATGGCTGTTCGCAATCTGCTCAATCCGCTCGCTCTCACCGTAGTCGGAGGCGTGGGGTTGGTATCGCACGATTGGGTGTCCGCGCAGGTCGTCGAGCGAGACCGTCGCGCGGTTTGCCAGGGGGTGGTCGAACGACAGCACCGCAACAAGGGGATAACGCGCAAGGACCTCATACTCCGCGTTTCCCAGATTGGCGCCCTCATAGCGCATGTTTATTATGAGGTCCAGCTTCTCGGCCCTTAGCGCGTCATAGAGCTCGGCCACGCCGTCGCGCGTGAGCGAGACCCATACCTGCGGATAATGGCGGTGAAATCGTGCCAGCATCCTAGAGAGGCCCGACCGTTCGTACCCCTTTACGTAGCCCACGCGAAGCTCGCTCGCCAGCGTGGCATTGGCGTTGAGCGCTTGTTGTATCGCCTCTGCCGTGCGCTGCACGATGTCGCGAGCGGAACCCAAAAACGTCGCGCCTGCAGCGGTGAGCGCCACGTGATGCCGGTCGCGATCAAAGAGGCGCACGCCGAGCTCGTTCTCCAGGGCCTTTATTTGCATGGAAAGCGCGGCTTGGCTAATAAAGAAGCGCTTGGCGGCGTGCGTAAACGAGAGCTCCTCCGCCACGGCTATAAAGTACTCCAGCTGCTTGGTTTGCATTGCGCCCCCATTGCGTTGAAAATGGCTGTAATTGGTTGTAATAAGCTTACCTTATAACATGACAAAGAAGATTTAAGACGTGCGAGAACCCCTCGAGCTTATGATTGAGAAGGTGCCATGGGTGTGTCACGGGTAGTGTGTCACGGGGACGGAGGTACTGACACACTGACACAGTACTGACACACGCCATCGGCACAGGATTGGGGCAAAGAGCGGAAAGGGAGCGATCGATGTTTAATAGGCATTTGTTTACAAGAAGGTCCTTTGTGGGTCTGGCGGGAGCGGCAACCGCAATGATTGCGACCGCGTGCTCAAATGGCACACCGGCCGCCGAGCAAGAGGCGCCGCAGGAAAGCCCCGCCCAACAGGCGACGAGCGAGCTCGACAAGGGCCACGAGATTGTGGGCCTCACCGTAAACGGCCTTGTTGATCCCATGGGCATCGACGGCACGCCAACCTTTGGCTGGGCCATGGCCTCCGATGCCGTTGGTGCACGTCAGGCCTCGTACCAGCTGGTTGTTTGTGATGCAGCGGGAAACAAGGTGTGGGACAGTGGCGTGGTGGATGGCGCCGAAAGCCAAAACATCGCCTATGGCGGCGAAGCGCTAGATCCCAAGGGCCGCTATGTGTGGCAGGTTACGGTTACGGATGCGGACGGCAACAAGCTCGAGTCCCGCGAGGCCAGCTTTGCCACGGCGCTTGCAAACGGCTCCTACGATTCGTGGCAGGGCGCGCAATGGATCGGCTCGGAGCACATGTACTTCGATGCCGCCGTAACGAACTACTTCTCGCTCGATGCCACCATCACGATTCCCGAGGACGGCACGCGCGCGGGCATCGTGCTCGGTGCCGACGACTACCGCCTTGCCAACGAGGCCATGAACATTTGGGGCAAGGCGGGCCAGAGCCGCTTTGTGTACGAGGTGGACATAACCCGAGCAAAGAAGCCCAAGCTCAACATCTATGTGGTGGGCATGCCTGCCTTTGAGGCGCAAAACGACGGCGACGAGACCAAGCCCGCATACGTTATAGACATTCCGTCCAAGGCGCTGGCTGCAAAGTCCGTGCATGACCCCATCCAAATAAACGTCAACACGCTGGCAGAGGTCAACCAGGTGAGCTGCCTCATAAACGGGGTAATGGTAGACGAGGCGCGCCAGATCAACCCGCTTGGCAACACGCACGACTACAACACCTTCCCCAACCTTGGCAAGATTGGCTTTGCCGTGCCCGCTGGACAAACGGCAACCTTCTCGGACGTCGCGCTGCGTTATCCCGGCAGCTACGAGGAGAAGTACGAGGTGGGCGATCTGTTCTCTGCCACGGCCGGTGCCACCTATGCCATCTTTGAGGGGCTCGATGGCGTGACCTTGGATGGCGACGCCATTGTGGTTGCGGCTGGCGATGAGGACGCGTTTGTGTGCGCCGACCCGTCGTATGGCTCCGCGCCCATGGTGCGCACGGAGTTCGAGGCGTCCGGCAAGGTCGCGACCGCCACGCTCTACGCCGCGGCGCAGGGCATCTACGAGCTCTCGCTCAACGGCGAGCGCGTGGGGGAGGGCTGGCACAGCCCCGGTTGCGAGGACTACGCCGCGCATATGCCGTACCGCGTTTACGACGTAACCGAGCTGGTGGCCTCCGGCGCCAACGCGCTCGGCGCGCAGCTTGCCGAGGGCTGGTGGAGCGGCTACCAGAGCTACACCATCACCAACTGGAGCTTCTATGGCGCCAAGCAGGCTCTTCTTGCCATGCTTGAGCTTACGTATGAGGATGGCACCACGCAGGTGGTGGTGACCGATCCCGCCAGCTGGAAGGTGTGCGACAACGGTCCCGTGCGCGCGGCGAGCAACTTCCACGGCGAGCGCTACGATGCCACCGTAGCCGCGGCGCTCGAAGGGTGGAACAAGCCCGGGTTCGACGACTCCGCATGGGGCACGCCTGTGGTGCTCGAGCCGCGCCAAAACGAGTTCGAGTTCTGCACGCGCTACGACGCGGAGGGCCACGTGGTGGGCGAGCTCACCGCCGTGGAGTGCCTGGGCGAGGCCAAGGCGGGCAGTGGCTCGTACATCTACGACATGGGCGAGAACGTAATGGGCGTGCCGCAGCTCACCATTCCGGCGGACTGCGTGGACGAGGGCGACCTTGTTACCGTACGGTTTGCGGAGGTGCTGTATCCCGACCTCAAGGAGTACCAGGACGCAGGCATCGTGGGGCTCATGATGGTGGAGAACCTGCGCGCCGCCATGGTCACCGACTTTTATGTGGCGACGGCAGGTGACCAGGTGTTCGAGCCGCGCTTCACCTATCGTGGGTACCGCTACGTAGAGATTACCGGCCTAAAGAAGGAGCTTCCGGTCCAAAACGTCAAGCTCATCAAGCTCTCGAGCATCGACGTTACCTCCACCTACGAGGGCTCCAACGAGCTTGTTACGCGCCTGTTCAAGAACGTGCAGAACTCCCAGGCCAGCAACTTCCTCAGCCTTCCCACCGACTGCCCGCAGCGCAACGAGCGCATGGGCTGGACAGGCGACGCCCAGGTGTTTAGCGCCACCGCGGCATACAACGCCGACGTGTACGGCTTCTATCGCAACTGGCTGCGCACGCTTCGCGACCAGCAGCGCGGAGACGGTTCGCTGCCCGTGTACGCGCCAACCTTCGAGCCGGTTAGCCCCACCTTTGCCGGCATTTGGGAAGGTACCTCCTGGGACGCGGCGCTCATGGTGATTCCTTATGTCCTGTGGCAGCAGACCGCAAACGACGCCATCATTCGCGACAACATCGATGCGATCGATCGCTACTTTGCCTATCTTGAGTCTGCGCCGCTCTTTATCCCCACCGACGAGAAGGACCTGAGCAAGGGAGAGGCCGTGCCCGAGCTCACGGGGCACCCGGGCTTCTTGGCCGACTGGCTCTCCATCGACGCCACCGATGCAAACCTCATCAACGAGGCCGTGTACGTGTACATGCTGGGCATCTCCTCCACGATGGCAAAGGCCATTGGCCGCGACGAGCTCGCGCAGAAGTGGGACCAGCGGTATCAGACCGCCAAGGCCAAGTGGAACGAGCTCTATGTAGATCCTTCGACGGGCAAGACGGTAGCCCCGGCCACTCTGGTGTTTGACTACCAGTCCTTTAGCATGGTGTTCGTGCCCGCCTCCGACCAAGACACCGAGGCATCCTATGCCACACCCCTTGCCTACGGCGTCTTTGACGAGAAGTACGAGCAGATGGCGGCCGATAACCTGGTGGAGGCCGTTGCCCGCGCCGGCCACACCATTACCTCGGGCTTCTCGGGCACGCCGTTCCTCGTACCCATGCTCACGCGCTATGGCAACGTGGAGGACGCATACAAGCTCTTTGAGCAGGAGGAGTACGCAAGCTGGCTGTATCCCGTAAAGAACGGCGCCACCTCGGTGTGGGAGCGCTGGAACTCCTACACCGTGGAGGACGGCTTTGGCGGCAACAACTCCATGAACTCGTTTGACCACTTCTCGCTTGGCGCCATTGCCGAGTGGATGATGCGCTACCACCTTGGCATCGACCACGACGAGGCAGGCTGGCAGAGCTTTGTGCTCGCTCCTGTGGTGGGCGGCTCCTACACCAGCGCCAAGGGTAGCTTCCACAGCCCGTGGGGAACCATACAAAGCGGCTGGGAGGCCAAGGACGGCAAGCTGACCTCGTATGCGGCGACGGTTCCCGCAAACACGAGTGCCACGCTCTATCTACCGGTTGACGAGGACGTCGCGAGCGGCGCGGAGCTGCCCGAGGGCGTAACGTACGTAAGCATGGAGAAGCGCAACAACATCGACTGTGCCGTGTTCCAGGCTGAGGCCGGTACCTTCGAGCTCAAGTTCGCATAATCAAGTTCGCATAGGACAGTCGCGCCCCTTTTGGTCCAAAACCAAAAGGGGCGCATGTGTGTCACGGGGACGCTTATTTGGCAGGCCGGTTTTGTGCCATGACTCCAACGAGCGCATGGGGTACGTAGGGCTCCTCCAAGTAGGCCACGTCCTCCGGTGCAAGCACGAGGTCTGCCGCGGCGGCGGGTCCCTCCAGGTGATGCGGCTTGGTGGCGCCGACCACGGGGCTCGTCACCTTGGTGAGCAGCCATGCAAGCGAAACGGCGGTCATCGACGTGTCGTACTTGTCCGCGACCTCGGCCACTCGCGAAATCACCACGTTGTCCTGCTCGGCCGTGGCGTCGTACTTGCCCTTGGCAAAGGTGTCCATCTGCAGCCGGCGGCTCGTCTCGCCAGGCTTGCGAGAAAGTCGTCCCGCTGCCAGCGCGCTGTAGGGGATGGTGGACACGCCGTCCTCGGCGCAGAGCTGCAACAGCTCGCGCTCGTCCTCGCGAAAGATGAGGTTCATGTGGCTCTGGATGGCCTCGAAGCGCGCCCAGCCGCGGGCAGAGGCGATGTCGTTGGCACGTGCCATCTGATAGGGATGGCAGTTGGACACGCCGAGCGCGCGCACCTTGCCCGCCACCACGGCGTCGTTGAGTGCCTCCAAGCTCTCCTCAATCGGGGTGGCGTAGTCCCAGCTGTGCATGTAGTACAGGTCTATGGTGCTCACGCCCAGGCGACGGAGGCTGTTGTCGACGCACGCGCGAATGTAGTCGGCCCCGCTCACGCCGTCTGCCGCACCGCTTGGACGCGGGCTGTACTTGGTGGCAATGACCCACTGGTCGCGCGGCGCGAGCTCGCGCAGAGCGGCACCCACGTACTCCTCGCTGGTGCCGAAGGAGTACGCCATGGCGGTGTCAAAAAAGTTGATGCCCGCATCGAGCGCCTGGGCAATGATTGCGCGAGTGTCATCGGGACCTAGCGTCCACTTGTGCAGGGCCTCGTCCGTTACCTTGCCAAAGCCCATGCAGCCCAAGCAAAAGCGGCTGATCATTATGTCCGTTTGTCCAATGGTCGTGTATTGCATGTCGCGCCTCTCTTCTTTTCGTTTGGTCGTAAAAAGGAAATCGTGGCCGGTGGGGACTGGCCAGCTGCTAACACAATGGCCAGCCGCCAGCCCCCACCGGCCGCGGAAGACTGCCGGACTTGGTTCCGGCGGCATGCTACAGCGACAAGCCCTCGCCGAGCGCCAGCGCATGCACGCGCTCGGGATTCTTTACTGCCGCCTCGAGGCGCTCCGGATCGCCGTTGAACGGTGTGTACTCGGGTGCGTCCACACAGCCCCAGTGAATGAGGAGCAGCTCGGACTCCGGATAGCGGTTGGCAAGCTCAACCGCGCCGGCAAAGCCGATGTGCCAGATGTTGTCCGCAAAGTCGAAGAGCATCATGTCGGGAGCCTTCTCCCACTCCAGGAACTCGGGCAGCGGACGGCTGTCGCTGGGCAGCCAGATGGAGCCGTCGGGCGTGTCGAACCAATAGCCGCAGTACTCCTTGCGCTCCCATGTGCGGTGCTGGTACTTCTCGCTGGTCATGTGCTCCTGCCAGTTGTGCCAGGTGGGCGTGAGGGTCACGTCCACATCGCCTATGCAAAAGCGCTCGCCGATGTCGTGGCCAACGGCGTCGGCAACACCCTCCTCGTTTTGCGCGACTTGCGCCACGTACCGGGAGGCGTGCACCTCGCCGGCCTTGTCGCGCAGGCCCGCGAGCGTCTGGCGCGCAAAGTGGTCGTTGTCGATGTGGGTGTACAAAAGCGCGTCGAAGGACGGCACGTCCTCGGGCAGGACGGGAGGCCCCACCAGCACGGGCATGTCGAAGCCTACCAGCAGCGGGTCGCACATGATGGTGGTGCCGCGGCTATTGAGCAAGAAGCCCGCGTTGCCCAGCCAGTACACCGTGGTCTCGTCGGATGGGCCAAAGGCCTCCTTGGGCAGCGGCACGGTCTCCCGTGGCATGGCCTGACCGGACGCGCTGCGGCGAATCTGTACGCCCATTGTTTCTCCCCTCGTCGTGAACTTAACTTAATTATAAGGTGTGCCCCAACGTTGGGCCACGCACGGTGCGCCCCCTTCGCCCACAAGTTGACAAACGCGAGGAACCGTCTAGATGTGGCAAAACACCCCAAGGCCTTTGTCCATGCGCAGCCCTTATGCTTTGATAGCAAAGACAGGCATTGGACATGGCCAGCCTGTCCTTGC
>JAUMWL010000261.1 GCA_030529665.1 Coriobacteriales bacterium | reverse complement strand
CCGATAGGTCTCCTCGCTATTCGTGGTGAAAAGACCGTCCGAGTATTCGGGTGAAGGTTTGGAAGGTGAAGAAGATCTCGCCGATAAACCGGCTGTCCTTGCAATTCATTGACGAGGACCTTATACTTCTGATGTACAGAAGTAAGGAGTTCCATGGAATTCAAGGACCGCGACCTAGAGGCTTTCTGGGAAGGCCCAGACGTGAATCCTCCCCGGAGAATACCGTCGCAATTGCGTCGCATCGTATACCGGAAGCTTCAGATGATCGACGCGGCCGCCGACTTGAGGGACCTGAGGATTCCTCCCAGCAATCACCTCGAGAAGCTGCAGCGCGATCGAGCTGGGCAACACAGCATCAGGGTTAACGACCAGTGGCGCCTGTGTTTTACATGGACGCCCGAAGGAGCGAAGGGGGTGGAGTTCTGTGACTGCCACTAACAGCTACATATCCACGCCAGGCGAGATCCTGCTCGAGGAGTTCCTGATTCCGATGGGCATCTCCCAGTATCGCCTCGCGCAGGCCATCCATAAGCCCCAGTCCGCTATTTCCGACATCGTCCACGGGCGGCGGGCCATCAGCACCGAGATGGCTATTCTTTTGAGCAAGGCGCTTGGCACAACCCCGGAGTTTTGGCTCAACCTGGAAAAGACCTACCAGCTAAAAACGTTCAACGAGGAATCTCTTCCGCAGGTGCTAGCGCTAGCCTAGCAAAGCGCCAGTGAAGGAAGGGCTGCCAGAATGGCATTTTGCGCGTGGAGGCGGTTATGGCCGCAGCGAGGAGGGTTGCGAAATGACGAAGGGGCAAGGACGCAAAGCGTTGAAGATAGCTGGTGTCGTCGCGGGCGTCGTCTTGGTGGCGGCAGGCGTTGTCATCGGCCTTTACTGCGACAACAACCTACACGCTGAAGAGCGGCTGATCTCCAAGGCGCTCGAAGCGGGCTTCGCGGAAAAGCAGGAGTCGGTAAACGGGGCGACCATCAACTACGCGGAAGGCCCCGCCAACGGTCCGGCGCTCATGCTCGTTCACGGCCAGGGCATGGAATGGGAGGACTATGCCAGCGTGCTGCCCGAGCTGTCAAAGCGCTATCACGTGTTCGCCGTCGACTGCTTCGGGCATGGCGAGTCGGCGCACGAACCGGCGCTGTACACATGCGCGGCAAACGGCGATGCGTTGATTGCGTTCGCGGGCCAGGTCATCGGCGGCGATTACCTGTTGTCCGGCCATTCTTCGGGTGGCATCCTGGTGCCTTATATCGCCGCCCATGATACGGGGCACGTCAAGGCGTGCGTGCTGGAAGACCCGCCCCTGTTCCGCGTGACTCCCGAAGAGGCGCAGGGAAACGCCGGCACCTTCGCCTGGTATGACGGCTACATCGTCGCGCATTCGTTTTTGCAGCAAGACGAGGTGACGGCCTATCCGGCATGGTACGCGTCGCATAGCTACCTGTTCGGCCTGTTCGGCGGCTTGCAAAAGATGCTCGCCGACCAGACCGCCGCGTTTTGTGCGGAGCATCCGGGCGAACACCCGGTAAACGCTTTCGTCCCGCGCGATTGGACACGCGGCATGTACTTCATGAACGATTGGGACCCGCGTTTCGGCGACACGTTCTACGATGGCAGCTGGATGGCCGGCATCGACCAGGCGGCAATGCTGAGCCAGATCAAATGCCCCACCGTGTATGTGAAGGCTTCGACGAACTACGGGGACGACGGCGTGCTTTATGCAGCCACAACCGATGAAGATGCGGCGCGTATCCAGGAAACCATCCCGAACTGCACAACCACCGAGCTCAAATCGGGCCACGACATTCATGTCGAGCACCCGGACGTCTTCGTGAAGGCAATCGACCAGGCGGCGTCTTCCAAGTTGGGACGGTCACCCTCGGTAAAAAGGGGCCAGGACTTTGAACTCTCGACTGGCTAGTTTCAAAAGAGGAGTTTTCGAGGGATTATGGCAATACTTACTCGGATTGATAAAAGCCCCTGCCGACCCGAACTCCCTGATATAGATTCATGCAGGGTTATCGAGGCAAGGCTTAATTGGCGCTGACGCGGAGGAGGCCACAAGTTCAAATCTTGTAACGCCCGCCATAAAAGACGCAGGTAGATGGCATAAACCGTCTACCTGCTTTTGTTTAGGACACTAAACGGGACACCAAATAGGACACCAAAAACGGGAGTCTCGTCAAAAACAGGGCGTTTTTCCTCTTTCGCCCGGTTACCCGGCCAAACAACCTCGGTGTCGATGCGCGCCCGCTATCCATAGATGTTGTGGTACTCCTCGGCCTTGGCTTGTGCCAGGCGTGAGCCGTTATGGCAGCGAGGATTGTCAAGGGAGCAATTGCGCCGACAGAAACCGCAGGTATAGCCGCTCAGATACTCTTCCAGCGAAGGGACGTCCGCGACCTGCTCCTCTTGGTCAATATCCTGGTACTCCACTTCCCCCTGCTCTTCCCATTCCATCGCATCGGAACTCGTGGACGAGTCGCCTGGCTCGACCTGCGTCACAAGCTCGCTCTGCTCTTCCCATTCCATCTCACCGGAGCTCGTGGACGTGTCGTCTGGTTCGACCTGCGTCACAGGCTCGCTCTGCTCTTCCCATTCCATCTCACCGGAGCTCGTGGACGTGTCGTCTGG
>JAUMWL010000108.1 GCA_030529665.1 Coriobacteriales bacterium | reverse complement strand
CCCGTCGTCGGCGCAATTAGTGTACATTGGGTTTCTGAAATTTTGCAAAACCCCACTTGGGCCTTGGTTTTCAGGAAACAAATGTACACTACCTATTTTATACAGTGCGCATTAGTTTCCTGAATGTCCATGCACCAACTGGGATTATAACATTCTGGCAAATTTATATGTACACTATTTCCCGCTATCCGACTCCCGGCGGAGGGAGAACGCAGCTAAGCTCGATGCCGTCGTCTCTACCCGGCACAATTCCGTATCCCTACTGGTCTCTTCTTGGTCCAATCTCCGCATCAAGCGGCACAGAGGCACCTAAAGTCTAGGCGCCCCTTCTCTTTACGCAAATCAGCCTACCATCCGTCTTATTCTGCATCATTTGCTTTATTCTGCATCATTGTTTATGCTATTGATGCAGAAAGGGAGAACCATGCACACCTTCGACTACTCACACCTACCGCAAGAACTCCTGACGGTAGACATCATGAACATGGTGTCCACCATTCACGAACACAAGGGAAGGCAAGACTTGTTTGTGAATCAACGCCCAAACGAGCTTGCACTCTTATGCGAGGTCGCGAAGATTCAGAGCACTGCAGCATCCAACCGCATCGAAGGCATCGTGACCTCCAACAGCAGACTGACAGAGATAATGCAGGAGAAAGTTGCCCCACGCAATCGAAACGAGGCAGAGCTGGCTGGCTATCGTGACGTACTGTCGCTTATTCACGAGAGCCATGACACCATCCCCATTACGCCGAACTACATACTCCAGCTTCACAAAATCCTGTACGCCCAGGGTAACGAATCCATAGGAGGAAGATGGAAGGACGTCGATAACTCTATCGTTGAAATCGATGCCAGTGGCAACCGCTTCGAACGCTTTAGGCCCCTCCCAGCCATTGCGGTACCGGATGCCATGGAACAGCTTTGCCAATCGTACAGGCAGGCACGGACTACTGGCAACATCGATTCGCTCATCCTCACCTCACTCTTCGTGTTTGACTTCCTGTGCATTCACCCCTTCAACGACGGCAACGGACGGATGAGCCGCCTTCTTACCCTGCTTCTGCTGTATCAAAACGGATACGTCGTCGGAAAGTACGTCTCTGTCGAGCACGAGATCGAGCGCTCTAAAGAGACATACTACGAGGCTTTGCAGGCAAGCTCCACTGGCTGGGACAGACAGGAGAACACGTACCTGCCGTTCGTGAGTTACTACCTTTGGTGTATTGGCCATACCTTTGACGTGTTCGAGGAACGAATTACCGGCATCATCACAAACAAAGTACCGAAGCAAAAGCGCATTGAACAAGTACTAGAGGGGTCAATTCGCAACCTCAGCAAACGCGACATTCTTACCCAATGCCCATACATCTCGGAAACTACCGTTGAGCGTACCCTTTCCGCCCTGCTGAAGGATGGCAAGATCCAAAAGGTCGGCGGAGGCCGCAGCACGAGGTATAGGTGGATCAGGCACTAACGAACGTGGGGCATCACTTCAAGCAATGGGGAGTATCCCCATTGACTGCCCGATCAAGCACGTTAAGGAACGTTTCCTTGTTGCGCGTGGCAATGAGCTCGGTGGGGAAGTGGATGTGCTCAAGCAGCGCGGCAACGGCATCGAAGCGCCCCACGTCGCAGGCTATGTGGGCATCTGTTGCCACCGAAATCATAACACCCAGCTCGGCGCAGCGCTCCGCTATGCGCTGGCAAAACTCTCGACGCTCTTTCTTGTAGCGTCTGGCAAAGCTGTGCTCGTTTATCTCTATGAGCTTGCCAAGCTCCTTGGCCACCAGGAGCACCTCGTCCACGCAAAAGGGTACGCCCGCTCGCCCCGGATGTCCTATGGCAATAACCTTGGGGTCCTCCAGCGCACGCACATACATGTTGGTGGTCTGCGCAAGCGTGGCGCCTTTGGTAAAGTCCTCGTTGTGTATGCTGGCAATCACATAGTCCAGGCCGCGAAACACCCGGTCCTTAAGCGTGTGCTCAACCGCAAACTTGCGCCCCGTTATACCCTCGCGCAACGGCACGTCCCACCCAAACAGGTGCCCGTCCAGGTCAACGATGTCCGCCTCGGCGCCACGCATAACGCACACGCCGTCCCACACGCGCGGCCACACGCCAAAGTTAATAAAGTGCTGATAAACGCGCAGGTATTGTTGGGTGTCGCACGGGTCGGGCAGGAGCATCGACGAGTAATGGTCGGTAGACCCAAGCAGCTCGAGGCCCGCCGCCTTTGCCGCCGTCACGCATTCCCCAATGGTAGAGTACGCATGCCGCGAGAAGATCGTATGTGTGTGCACGTCGCAGCCAAACGGAGAGGCCGGTATCTTCTGGGCGTCATATACCTCATGCGAAGGTGCGGTGGACTCGTACATGCATGATCCTCTCTCCGCTTACGTTCTTGTCTATTGTAGTATGTCAGATGACGACACAAGAGGAGCGCAGATGAAGTACGACTTTACCACCATACTCAACCGGCACGGACAGGATTCCATGGCCGTGGATGGGCTGGGCGACGGAACTGGGTTCTGCCCGGCAGCGCCGCGCGAGGGCTTTGACTCCATCCCCATGTGGGTGGCCGACATGGGCTTTGCCACGGCTCCTTCGGTAACGCAGGCAATCGCGGAGCGCCTCGCGCACCCTCACTTTGGGTACTACCAGACGCGAGACGAGTACTACCAGGCCATCATTGATTGGCATCGCACGCGCAAGGGCGTGGATGACATCACACGCGAGCACATTGGCTACCAGAACGGCGTGCTAGGCGGCGTGGTGAGCGCCCTTGGTGCGCTGTGTTCGGCTGGCGACAACGTGCTGGTGCACTCTCCCACCTACGTGGGCTTTACCCATGCCGTGGGCGGTCATGGCTACAACTTGGTGCACAGCCCACTCGTGCTGGACAAGGACGGGGTGTGGCGCATGGACTTTGAGGACATGGAGCGGCGCATCGTGCAGAATCGCATCCATGCGGCAATATTCTGCTCCCCGCACAACCCATGTGGCCGCGTGTGGGAACGCTGGGAGATTGAGCGGGCCATGGAACTGTTTGAGCGCCACCACGTCTATGTGGTCTCTGACGAGATTTGGAGCGACCTCCTGCTCGATGGCCACCGACACATTCCCACGCAACAGGTGAGCGAATGGGCGCACGCGCACGTGGCGGCGTTCTATGCGCCGTCCAAGACGTTCAACCTCGCGGGCCTCATTGGCTCGTATCACGTGATCTACGACCCATGGCTGCGCGACCGCGTGGAGCGGCAGGGGAGCCTGAGCCACTACAACGCACAGAACGTGCTCTCCATGCACGCGCTCATGGGCGCCTACTCGGCCGCCGGGGCGGAATGGGTGGACGAGCTGTGCCAGGTGCTGAGCGCAAACGCGACCTACGCCTACGAGCACATTCGCAACACCTACCCGGGGGTGCGGTGCGCCAAGGCGCAGGGCACCTACGTGCTGCTAGCCGATTGCACGCAGTGGTGCCACGAGCACGCAATGTCGTATGAGCAGCTCGTGCGCGCAGGATGGGACGTGGGCGTCACCTGGCACGACGGGTGCCTGTTCGATTGCCCCGGCTGCGTGCGCATCGCCGTGTCGGTACCGCATTCGCAGGTTGTGGAGGCGTTCGATCGCTTGGACAAGTACGTGTTTTGCTGAGCGTTGGCAGTTGCCGAGAAAAGGGGGGCACACCTCGTTGAGGTATGTCCCCCTTTTCTCGGCACATCGCTTGGTCCGCTCTCCTACTGGTAGCTGTCCCAGAGCTTCTGCCAAGCGGGCATGGAATTCACGATGGTCTCGTAGCTCACGCAGTAACCAATGCGCACCCAGCCCGGGCAGCCAAAGGAGTCGCTGGGCACGGGCAGCAGCTCGAAGCCCTTGGCACGCTCAAAGAACTTGTTGGCATCCGGCTCAAGCGCGCGCATCCACAGGTAGAACGCTCCCTGAGGCTCAATGAACTCGTAGCCAATCGCCGAAAGCCCCTCGGTAAGCGCGCGACGGTTGCGCTCGTAGGCCTCAATGTTTGTGGGCTCGTCCACGCAATCCATAAGCACGCGCTGAAAGAGCGCCGGAGCGCACACAAAGCCAAGCTTACGGCCCGCACCGGCAACGGCAGGCACCAGCACGTCGTGCTCGGGGTTCGTCCCCGGCACCAGCACCCAGCCAATGCGCTCTCCCGGTAGGCTCAGCGACTTGGAGTACGAGTAGCACACGATGGTGCGGTCGTAGAGCGCGGGCACCCATGGCACCTCCACGCCATAGGCAATCTCGCGATACGGCTCGTCAGAGATTAGGTAGATGGGGTGTCCAAGCTCGTCAGACTTCTGTACGAGCACGGCCGCCAAGTCCTCGAGGTTCTTTGCAGAATAGACGGCGCCAACGGGGTTGTTTGGCGAGTCAATCATCACCGCCGCGGTCTTGTCGCAGATTGCCGCAGCCACCGCGTCCACGTCAATCTGGAACGTGTCTGCGTTGGCCATGACCTCCACGCACTCTGCTCCAGCGTTTTGGATAAACACCTTGTACTCGGGGAAGTACGGTGCAATCACCACCACTTCCTCGCCCTCGTTGCAGACGGCGTTGAGCACTATGGAGATGGACGCCGCGGCACCACAGGTAAGGTACAGGTCGTCCGCCCCGTATGCCGTTCCAAAGCGCCTGTTGAGGGAGTCTGCCACCGCCTGACGCACGGGGGGCAACCCGTTTGCGGGCGTGTACCCATGCAGAGCGGTCGCCGGCAGGGTGAGGGCATGCGCTATGGAATCACGCACCGCATCGGGCGCGGGCACGCTGGGATTTCCCAACGAGAAGTCATATACGTTCTGGGCGCCAATCTGCGCCTTGCGGGCCGCTCCGTAGGCCGCGATCTCGCGAATGGATGATTTGGACGCACCATATGCGTAGCTCTGCTGGTTAATGCTCATACATCCCCCTCAAACGGACTTGAGCAAAGGGGAGTATCCCCATTGCTTGGCTTATACCGTGCTATGGTACATAACCTTACTGTCCGCGCAGGGCATGTTTACCAGTTGTACAAATGTGGAGGCGTCACGTAGGATGCGTGAAGGGCTTGTGTGTCGCAAAAAGCTGGTATGAGACAAAACCAAGGGGGGAATCGTACTAGTAAGCGATGACACCCACGGTCATCCTTTCCTTCCTTGTTTGCGCGTGGCCAGACGCGCACCTGTCCTTAGACAGGCACAAGCCACCGGGTCCTTCCTTCCGCCCGGTGGCTTGTTCTTGCATTGTTCTTACCCTGTCCACGTGCGATTTACCAATATTCGTCATACGTTAAACTTGGCCATAGGCTTGCCCCTCATCCAGGTCACTTTGCATAAACATACATATCTTTTGATAGATTGGGCCATCTTACGTCGATATTTCTGCATCTTATGATGCTAATATAAGCTGCGTGTGGCATAATCTGAAGGTAACGTCTATCGCTAAAACAAGGAATCAACTATGCGCGTAGCATATGACAGCATCTATTTTGAACTTAGGAAACTTATCGAAGACGGAACGTATGCCTACCGGACGCTCTTGCCATCCGAGACCGCTCTGGTAAAACGCTATGGATGCGCTCACAACACGGTTCGCAAGGCGCTCTCTATCCTTGCAGCGCATGGGTATGTGCAGCCAATTCACGGCAAGGGCGTGCGTGTGACCTACCTGCCCCCTTCTGGCAGCGACAAAAAGCTCTTGTCGCTCAACCCAAATGGCATCGAGTCGTTTAACGAAGCGGCTAAACGTTGCGGATTTGCTCCGAGCACCAAGATCGTCCTTATGGAGAGCATTGAGGTTGACGAGGCCCTTGCTCAGAACGTCCCGTTTGATCTGGGTCAGCAGCTCCTTCATGTGGTGCGCATACGCCACTACAACGGCAAGCCTTTGTCGTGGGAGGACTGCTATGTTAGAGAAGACCTAGTTGAGGGCATAACCGTTGAGGACGCCCAGGATTCCATCCATGCATACATCAAGTCGGCACGTGGTGCCAAGTTGGTAACGAGTCAGCGCACGATTGTTGTGGAGCATGCCAACAAACAAGACAACAAGTTCCTCCAAATGGGAGACAGCGACTATGTTGTCTCCATCTGCATCAATTCCTTTGATCATGACGGGCTTCTTGGGGAGCACCGAATCCTGCACCACCATCCCGACGCCTTCTTGCTCCGTCAGACGGTAATAGAGTCACGCGTGAGTAAGTAGCTTACGGTTGTCCAACCAAGCAAAGGGGAGTATCCCCTTTGCTTGGCTCCATTGCCTGCATTAGTAGCCGTAATCGCTGTACTCCCCAGTGTCGCTCGAATCGTAACTGTAGTCCACGTACGAGTCGGACTCCTGGTAGTCTGTCTGCTGGTAGTCCTGTTCTTCTTGCCCTTGTTCCTCTTGCTCGTCCGTGCCCAGTTCGGAGGACTCCACCGACTGCTGCTCCACCGTCTCTGGTTGCTGGGATGGCTGCTCGCTTTGCTTTGTCTTGAAGCCCAGGCTCTCCACGGTAGAAAGGTCTTGTCCTATTTCTTCCACCACAATGGTGTCGTAGCGATCGAGGCCAATCATCCATCCATCCACCGAGAGCGTTGGGTCGCACACGCACCTCTCGCCATCGGAGTTGGTAACCAACACCAAGGCACTTCCCGTTTCGTTGCCGTTGTCGTCGGTCTTTAGCACAGGTATGGCAATTGCATCCTCAAACCCAAAGTATCGCAGGCAATACGCCGTTACGGCCGCAAACTCGTATGCGTCGCCGGTGCCGCCCTCGCCTAGCTCGGGATTGCCCGTAGAGAAGTAGTTTCGCATGAGTGCGACGTCCCAGTCTCTGCCAGCTGGCTTTTGGTCTGCCGTACGCTCTTCGTATGAGCTCCAAATAATGGAATCGTACACAAACTGGGCATTTTGCGCCGCAGTGCTCCCCTCTACGGAAAGAGCGTCGCAAAAGGCCTTTATCTGGGCGTCAAGCTCGGCGTTTCCCATGGTAAACAGCCCGCTCTCTACCCAAGGGTCCTCCACGCCCTTATACGAAGGCTCGGCAGACGCATCTTCTGCAACCGCCTGCTCCTCAGCCGTGGGCTCGGGCTCTGGCACCGCGGCGATCCAAGGGAACACGTTCCTATACAGAATGACCATGCCCACAAAGGCAAGTATTACCGATAAGACCGGCAGTACCCGCCTGACAAGCAACGCCGTGTTACGGGGTGCCCTGGTCTTTTTTGGAGCCCTCTTTTTTTGCTCTTCCCTAGCGGCCTTGCCATGCGCCTTGGGATTGGACGCTCGGTCCTTAGGTGCTGCTGCCATGCGATTGCTCACCTCCCAGCGGGGCGAGCGCATTTGCACCAACCTCTTGTGCTCCCGTCGCTACCTGCTCCTCGGGATGCGACGCCACGTATGCGTCCCACTCGTCATTAAGAAGGGCCTTTACCACGTCGCCCTCAACCGTCTCACGCTCCAAAAGAACACGGGCCATGGTGTTCATTTGGTCGCGACGCGACTCAAGCACGTTGCGAGCACGCTCGTGCGCCTCTCGCATAATGCGCTCCACCTCGTCGTCTATGCGCTTGGCGGTCTCGGCAGACAGGTCGTTGTGGCTTGCGTAGTCGCGTCCCAAGAACACCTCGTGCTGGGCTTCTCCATACACCTGCGTTCCCAAGTCCTCACTCATGCCATAGCGCGTTACCATCTCGCGCGCGATCTTTGTGGCCCTCTCCAGATCGTTGCTCGCACCGGTGGTTATGTCGTCGCAGAACAGCTCCTCGGCCGTTCGACCGGCAAGCAGCACGGCAATCTGGTCCAGCATGCCGTCGCGCGTCTCCAAAAAACGGTCCTCCTCGGGAAGCTGCAGCGTGTATCCCAACGCACGACCGCGCGAGATGACGCTGATCTTGTGCACGGGATCGGAGTTCTCCAGCACATGGCCCACAAGTGCGTGACCGCATTCGTGGT
Organism: Coriobacteriales bacterium; assembly: GCA_030529665.1. GTDB lineage: Bacteria > Actinomycetota > Coriobacteriia > Coriobacteriales > Atopobiaceae > RUG440. The sequence continues at coordinate 2,174 of JAUMWL010000108.1, read as the reverse complement.
AGGCAATGGTGGTGCGCTCCTGCTCCGTCATGATGCGGGCCTTCTTTTGTGGCCCGGCAACGACGCGCTCCATCGCCTCCTCGATCTCTTCCATGCTGATCTTTTCCTTGCGGCCACGAGCTGCGAGGAGCGCCGACTCGTTCATGAGGTTGGCCAAGTCCGCGCCGGTAAACCCGGGGGTGAGCTTTGCCAAAGACCTAAAGTCCACATCTGTGGCCAAGGGCTTGTTTGCGGCGTGTACGCGCAGTATTTGCTCGCGTCCTGCCACGTCGGGCCTGTCTACCGTAATCTGCCTATCAAAGCGGCCGGGTCGCAAAAGGGCGGGATCGAGCACGTCGGGTCGGTTGGTGGCGGCAATAAGAATTACGGTTGCGCTGTCCTCAAAGCCATCCATCTCCACAAGCAGCTGGTTGAGGGTCTGCTCGCGCTCGTCGTGTCCGCCACCCAGGCCCGCACCGCGCTGCCTGCCAACCGCATCTATCTCGTCTATGAACACAATGGACGGCGCAGCCTCCTTTGCCTGCTTAAACAGGTCGCGAACGCGAGACGCGCCTACGCCAACAAACATCTCCACAAAGTCCGATCCCGAGATGGAGAAGAACGGGACTCCCGCCTCTCCCGCGACGGCTTTGGCAAGAAGGGTCTTTCCCGTACCTGGCGAACCCATGAGCAAAACGCCTCGAGGAATCTTTGCCCCCATACGCTGGTAGCGCTCCGGCTCAGCCAAGAAGTCGCGGACCTCCTTTAGCTCGTCCACCACCTCGTCTATGCCAGCCACGTCCTCAAACTTAACCTGAGGGCGCGTGCCCTCCTCCGTTCTGGCCTTGGTAAGGCCAAAGCTCATGGCACGACCGTTTTGTCCCTGCATCTGGTTCATAAAGTACACGATGATGCCAATCATGATCACGGTGGGCACCACGGACACCAAGAGCGTCTGCCAAAGCTCGCTCGTGCTCGTGTCCACATCAAACTTTACGCCAGAGTGCTTTGCCATGAGCTCTTCGAGGTTGTCCTCGCCCACATAGGTGGACGTAAACGACGAGAGGTGGTTCTCCTTCTTGTCGCCCGAAGTCGCGTAGTACTTGCCCGTAAGCGACTTTCCCTCAACCTTGTAGGTTACCTCCGTTACGCGATCCTCCTTGACCGCGGTAACAAAGTCGCTGGTGGGGATGGCAACCGGACGCTCCTTTGCCAACATGTTGCCAGCATTAAAGATCATGAACATGAGCAACATGGAGAGTATGGCAATGTAGCCGGCACCACGCCGCCTAAACTGCGGCGTTGGATTGGGCGTGTTGTTGTTTTCGTCTGGCACAAAGGCTCCTATCGGATAAGGGACGCCAACAGTCGCCCCCATCTAGCACATAAGTTCATACATTCTACCTGTTTGCCATCCGCTTTGCGCAGCTACGCTCTTTTTGCATAATTGCGCAGGGGGAGCCGCCACCAGGCAAAGGGGAGTATCCCCATTGCCTGGTCGACTTGCCTAGGAGTAGACCTCGGGCTTAAGAATTCCCACGTAGGGCAGGTTGCGATAGCGCTCGGCAAAGTCCAGACCATAGCCCACAATAAACTCGTTTGGCACATGCGTTCCCACATAGGCGGGCTTTATTGCCGGCACCTTGCCCGGCACGTCCTTAACGGCAAAGGCGGCAACCGCAATGGAGGCAGGCTTGCGCGCGCCAAGAAGGTCAATGAGATAGCTGAGGGTCAGGCCCGAATCCAGGATGTCCTCGGCAATTATTACATGCCGACCCTCAATCTTTGTGTCGAGGTCCTTAACTATGCGCACCACTCCCGAGCTCTTTACGCCATCGCCATAGCTCGAGACGGCCATAAAGTCCACCGAGCAGGGTATGGTTATGGCCCGCACAAGGTCGGCGGTAAAAATGAACGCGCCTCGCAAAACGGCTATGACCAACGGGTTCTTGTTGGCGTAGTCCGCCGAGATCTGCTTGCCCATTCTGGCAACGATGGCCTCGATTTCTTCTTTTGATATGTTGATGGATTCAATGTTGGGATGAAGCTCCGTACTCATCAAAACTCCTTGTGTGTATTGACGGCACCCGATGGTATCGTACTATAATGTACGCCAACACCCAAGGAGGGGTGGCAGAGCGGTTGAATGCAGCGGTCTTGAAAACCGCCGGGCCGAAAGGTCTCGCGGGTTCGAA
>JAUMWL010000107.1 GCA_030529665.1 Coriobacteriales bacterium | reverse complement strand
ACACACGTATCAGACCCTGCGACTCATCCAGACTTGGATCCAATCACCGAGGTGCTTACCTTTTCGTCGTTTGGCAAGGAATACGAAAGAATACTGAGGGAGGGTGGCCATAGTCACTTGGCCCTCTGGCTGATTGACGTTCACAACTTTAGGTCCATCAATCGCAAATACGGCTACATAAGGGGAAACGAGGCACTCAAAGCCATTGCCAGGGCTATTACTAAGACCATGTGTGCAAAAATGCCGGTCGCGCGCGTTGCCGGCGATCGCTTTGTGGCCCTCACGCAGGGGTTTGCGTGGGATAAGGCCACAGATGAGCTTGATGCTCTTATCGATTACTTGGAAAAGGACCTTCTGCCCTCCATAAACATACACGCGTCCTTGGTACTCTCGGCTGGCGTCTACTATCTGCGTTCCGAGGACCTGGAGGATCACGACCCACAACGCGTGCTCGACTACGCGTCGATCGCTCATCGCAAAGCTCGTAGCGTGCCTCGCAGCACAGTGGTGGCGTTTACCGACGAGGACCTTGAGGCCGATATGCGTCGCATCGCCATAGAGCAGAGCATAGACGAGGCCTTGGCCAGCGGACACATACAAGTATGGTTTCAGGCGCAGATTGACTACACCTACGGCGAGATCGTTGGCGCCGAGGCGCTCTCGCGCTGGAATCACCCAGAGCTGGGGTGGATAAGTCCCTCCGAGTACATTCCCATACTGGAAAACTGCGACAAGATACACGACCTTGACGTGTTCGTATGGGAAGAGGCATGTCGCTGTGCGAATCGTTGGCGCAACATGTCCGATGGCAAGCCCGTGCCCATATCGGTAAACGTATCTCGCTCCGAGATGTTTGAGCCAGGCATAATGGACCGATTCCTCGAGCTTCACCAAAAGTACGACCTTCCCAAGGGCAGCCTGCGCCTGGAAGTCACCGAGAACGCGTTTGTGGAAGAGGCTAACCGCCTCTACTCGGTGGTAGAAAAGATGCGCAGCAACGACATGACGGTGGAGATGGACGACTTTGGTAGCGGACTCTCGTCACTCAACATGCTCAAGGACGTGCCGGTGGACGTGGTCAAGCTCGACATGGACTTTATTCGGTCTTCCGTAAAGGAGGGCCGAGGCGGCGTGGTGCTTGGTTCCGTTATTCGCATGCTACAGGGGCTCGACACCCCCATCATAGCCGAGGGAGTGGAGACGCTTGAGCAGGCCGAGATGCTCAAGAACATGGGTTGCCACCTTATGCAGGGGTACCATTTCTCGCGACCTATGCCGCGCGATGAGTTTGAGAAGTTCATATCCATAAATCGCACCGTGGAAAACACCCGCAGGAAGTCGCGATTCTCATCACATCTGGATGAGCTTATGAGCATGAGCACCTCATCTTCGTTCCTCTTTAACCATGTTATGGGCGGCACCCTGTTCTTCTTTGTGGTGGACGGAACTACCGAGAGCATCTTGGCAAACGACGCCTTCTATGCCGAATGCGGGCTTGAGCGCGGGGAGTTTGGGGCAAGCAAGATCAACCCCATAGCCGAGATTACGCAAGAGACCCGCGCAACCTTTTGGCGCGCGGCTGCCGAGGCGCGCGAGCACGGATCGGCGCAATGTGTCGCCGAGGTGCGTCGCTCGGGACGCTGGATCGAATGCGTGTTGCGTTACTTGGGCACGAGTGCACGGGGAGACATCTACTCGATCAACATCGTACGCTCGTACGCCAAGGGAGGCCAGCGCCAAAAGACCCTGCAAATCACTCAGGACATAGGATGGAACATTGACCTCCTAAACAACATCATCCCCAACGGGTTTGTAAAGTGCGAGATGAACGAGTCATTCCATATACAGTATCTAAGTCCGTATCTCATTAGCGAGAGTGGCCTCTCGCAAAGTGAGTTTGTGCGACGGTTCCACAACTCGTTCTATGAAGCCATAGCATCCGAGAACCGCATTGAGTTTGTTGACGCCGTAACCGAGAGCAAAAACTCCGGCAAGCCGTTTATCTGCGACCTAAACCTGTACCACGGATATGGCGTGGGAAAGAGGCTCGTGCACGTGCTGGGCAGAGTGCGCACCGATGACGTGGGAATCCCATGGGTGTATTTGCTGCTCACGTTTACGGGAGAGATCGTCACCGAGAGTAACTTTGACCTTGTTTTGGACAGCGCTCGCATAATTCCCTTTGATTATGACTTTGCGAGTGACGAGCTCGTTATTCACGACCCACGTCCAGAGGGCGGCGCGCGCGATTACGCCATTGCCGGGCTTACCAAGTATCTTGACCAAATGCCCAGTAGCGTCGCGCGCTCGAGCGTTTCAAAGATGCTCGCCATTATGCGCGACCTGCGCACGCATCCCCTGGCGGGGTTCGTGGACATAAAGTGCAACCTAAGGGGCCTGGGCAACCTGAGATGGTATCACGTGGACTACACGTGCGACGTGGACGCCGAGGGCAAGACCATAGGGATCAGGGGATACGCGCAGGATGCCAACGACCAAATGGGCTCGGCGCTTTGGTGGCGCCGTCAGGCCGAGATTGACCAGCTCACGGGTCTTCTCAATCGCAACGCCGTTGAGCAGGAGATAAACCTCTCCATGCGTACGGAGGGGTCGGGCATGATGTTTATGATCGACTTGGATGGATTCAAGCGCATCAACGACGACTTGGGACACTTGGCAGGAGATTCGCTGCTCAAGGACGTGGCAAGCGCGCTGAGCGACTGCTTCCCCGCAGGAGGACTTTTGGGCAGGTATGGCGGCGACGAGTTTGTGGCGTTTGTGCCTGTGATGATGATCCATGCGCAAGAAGTTGCCAAGTACCGCGCAAACGAGATAATAAAGACGGTCTCGCAGGTATATGCCAGTGACGGGACGCATGCGGCATGCAGCGTGGGCGTGGCAATCTCCAACAACCCGAAGGCGACTTTTTACGATTTGCTTGAGGTGGCCGACAAGGCCATGTACGCAAGCAAGGAAGGCGGCAAGGGTCGCTACACCATAATGTACGCATAAAGTGACACACCCTTTCCGGGAAAGGGTGTGTCACTATCGCTTGGTGTTTAGGCTAGCTATGCAGCCTGCGCTGACCGTCGGTGGACGAGGGGTTGAGCGAGAAGCTTCCGGCGTCCTCCATCTGCTGCAGGCGCTTCTCTCCCTCCTCGGCAATGGTTCGGAACTCGTCGATGGTCTGACGCATTTGCGGCAGTGCGCGGAGCTTGTATTCCGTAATGTCGTCGAGGGCGGAGAGCGTGTCTTGGAAGGCAGCCTTGAGCGTGTCGGGCGAGATGGCGGCGTCGGTGGCCTGCTTTTGGATGGCCACGCCTTGCTCCTTGAGCATGCGGGAGGTGGCGCTTATCATCTCGTTAGTAGCGGCGTTGAGCGCCTGGACCTTCTCGAGCACGATGCGCTGGTTGTACAGGGCGCCAGCAACGGTCACGGCCGTGCGCAGCGCCGCCACGGTTACGCTCTCGGCACGGTCGACCGCGCGGATGAGCTCGAGATTGTTCTTGCGAATGACCTCCATGGCCACGATGCCCTGCTGGTTTACCACGAGGAGCTGCTGGAAGTCCATGACCTTTTGGCGCAGAGGGAAGATGACCTCCTCCTCGAGGAAGCGGGTCTTCTCGTCGTCGCCACCATGCTCGGCGCGATAGTTGTCTACGGCGTTCGTGAGGTACACGTCGAGGTCCTGGGCCATTTCGAGCCGCTGGTTGAGCTGCTTGGTGAGGTCGCGCATGGAGCCAGCCTCAAGCTCTAGGGTCACGTTGTCCTTGCGAAGCGTCTCGCGGCCCTTGTCCAGCGACTTAACGATCTCGGCGATCTCGGCGTCTGCGGTCTTGTAGCGGTCGAAGTAGCGACGCACCGGGTTGAACAGGCGACCCAGGGCGCCCTGCTTGGCAAAGTCGATGCCACTGGGGTCGAGGTCGCGCATCTTTATGGCCAGGTCCTCAAGGCCCTTGGCGACGTCGCCCGACTCGCTGCCCGAGCGGGACAGGTCTGCCATGCGACGAGCAAGGATGTCGTTTTTGGAAGACGACTTGCGCACTAGGTCGGAGCCAAGCTCCTCAACGGCGGTGGTTATCTCGCGCCTGCTCTTAACGGAGTCAAGGTCCACGGCAAGAATCTCCTCGCCCTTGCTCTGGGCGGTGCTGTCAATAAGCTGCGCGCGCTCAGCAGGAACAGCAAGCTCCTGCTTAACCTGCTCCTTAACCTCTTCGGGCTCGGGAATGTCAAGATCAAATGCCATGCTCTTATCCTTTCCAGTTCTTACATGTTCGCGTTGAACAGGTTCCTCAGCTGATATGTTACGTCATCTGTGGACGCGTCGATGCTTGCAGCCTCGTTGATGCTGCTTATTTTTTGCAGAGCGCTAATATTTGCGTTGTAGCCAATGGTGTAGACGGGTATGCGAAGCCCGCCAAGGACGCGTTCCATGGTCCCAAAGTCCACGACGCCTTGGTTCGTCTCGCCGTCGGAGAGAACAAATATCATGGGTTTGGCGTCTGGCGTGTCGGCCGCAGCCTTGCCAATGAGGTCGGCCGCCACGATTATGGCATCGTAGGTTGCCGTGCCACCAGCGGCGCGCATGTTCTCCACCGCACCCTTGAAGTAGGCCTGCTGCTTGAGGTCAAACTTCTTTATGGGCAGGTTTATGGTGACGAAGTCCGAGTAGGACACGAGGCCCACGTGGTTTTCGGTGTTGATGTAGCGCATGCTGTTGATGAGCGAGGACTGCAGCTCGGCAAGGGGAGCGCCGCCCATGGAGCCGCTTACGTCGGCAACGAACACGGCAATGACGGGACGGCCGGTGTCCTTGTTCTTCTTGTAGAGCTCCTGGGCCGATACGAGCACGTCGCCGGTGACCTCGGGCACCTCGCTGACGTAGTCGTCCTTGCTGTTAAAGCCGTACTTGGTGGCGAGCTCGGTGCCGTTGTCGTCGCAATACTGGGCAAAGAGCTCCAAGATCTTGTGCTCGGTGGTGCTTGCCGTGGGGCAGGCCACCAGGGGATTGTCGTGCCTGTAGCCAAAGGGCACAAAGGTGTAGTTGCTAGAGAGCGTGGGGTCGTTGTTGTAGAGCTGCAGCTCGGTTACAAAGCCGTCCAGAGAGCCACGCTCGGCGGCGTCGCGCATCTGAACGGTGGTGAGCGCCACAAACGGCACGTTGGCCTGGAACTGACGGAAGCCCTCGGTGGCCTTGCTCGAGAGCGGATTGGACGCGTCGTAGCGCAGCAGCGTGGACACGAGGAAGTTGAAGCCCGTGCTGCTGGTAAAGGGATTGGTGTATCCCATGGTGAGGTCGCCCGCGCCTACGGCCTCGGTAACCGCCTTGAGGTCAACCGTGCCGTACTTGTCCATGAGGGCGTCGTAGTGCTCCTTGGTAAGAAGGATTCCGGCCACGTTGCCCACGAGCCGCTCGCGTATTACGTCGGTCTTTACGCCCTTGCCCGCCAGCAGGTTTACAAAGAGCATGTTTGAGGGGGTATAGCCTGCCGGGGCCGCCTTTCCGGTGGAGATGTAGTCCACGCCCAGGCCGCTGCTCATGCTGCGTACCTGCACCGATACGGGCTTGCCGTCCACTTGCTGGCCGGAGGCGTTAAAGCCCTCCGCCATCTCGCGCAGCCAGCCGTCGGTGCCCTGCCCGGCCTTCTCGGGAGAGGACCAGATCTCTGCGTAGGTGTCGGTCGTCGCCTCGGTCACCACCTTGTTGGTGTCGAGGTCGGGAAGCTCGTCGGCCGTGGTGTCCTTCTCGGTGTACTCCACAGAAGACTGCACCAGCTCCGCGGTGTCGGGGTCTATCTCCTTTATGAGGTCGGCCACCTGCTGCGTTGCGGTCTCGGTGTCCACGGTGCGCTTGGTCTTGCCCACGTTGCGCGTGATTGCCAGAACGCCAAACACTATGGCGCTTATCACCACAAGTCCCACTACCAGACCAACGACGACTCTCTTCTTTCCCATGTCTCCTCCATTCCGCCGCGCTGCGGCGGCACGTGAGCCAGGCACTTCTTCCTGACTCCTGATTCCCGACTCCCAACTTATTCGTTAGTGATAGTACCGCGTCTCCTCTATGAGGCCCTGAAGCTCCTCTATGGTCTCGCTTGCCGCCTCGCGCGTGTCGTCGGTCTCTAGCGACGAGAGCTCCAGCTCGAGCTTTCCCATCTCCAACAGCACGCGCTCGTTTGCCTCAATGATGTCTCGCATGCTGGCAATCGAGCGGTCATATAGCGCGAGCTGCTCCGACTTCTGGTTCTTTGAGCGCAGGGCCGCCTTGTACCCCTCGCGGTCAAAGGACTGCACGCCGTTTGCCACCAAGGCCGAGTTCCTCAGCACGGTGCGTTCGGCCATGTCCACCAGACCGCAGAACTTGTCCCAGCTCATGCTGCCTTCGGAGAACTGGATGGATATTACCTTGCGCAGCCTCTCGCGCTTGCGTCCGGCGCTGCGTACCTGCTCCAGGGCCTCAAGCGCAATCGCGCCAACGTAGGGCGTCTGCGAGTACTCTTCCAGCACGGGAACAACGTCGTCATCGTCTAGCACAGCGGCAGGCTCAAGCAGCTTGACGTCCGGGTCCTTTAGGAGCAGGTACGTGGAGGTGCCAAAGACACCCGCGAGCCCTATGCCCGCAATTATGGAGAAGCCCGCGCGCAAGAGGTCGTAGTCCCAGGGACGCAGGGCAAGGCCCCACGGCGCATAGATGAGGACCACGGCGAGCGCGATGGTCACATAGATGGCAATAAGCTGAGCGTAGCGTTTCACGAGGTGCCAATCGACGGCGTGATGCGGTCTTGTCTAGTATACCCATGTGGAATGACTCCTGTCGTGTGTTTCTCTTTGCGCGGAAAGAGGGAGACGTGCTAGCCAAAAGGGGATGCCCTGTACAACCTTGGCAGCTTTTACGCGAGGGGTCTTGGGGTCAAGCGGGACTTTGCGGAGGCAGCGCGCCTGTTTCACCAAGCCGAGCTTTTGGGAAACGCTCGGGCGGGCAAGCTCTGCGCCAAGTGCATGTTCGACTACATCCACAATGGGTTTGCAAACAAGGAGCCAGTGGATCTTTACGCCGCGATGGCGGTGTTTGTGTCTCGCGTATATCCGGAGGTCTCCGACCAAAAGCGTGAGGTAAGCAACGGTTTGCTTGCGGTTGCTGGAACCTATCTCCACAAGGGGGAGCGCGACGCTGCGATGAGGGTCTTTCGGGCGGCTGCCGAATTTGGGGGCGACGAGTATGCCCAGCGATGCCTAGACCAGCTCTAGGCTCGGCGGGCGTACTCTTGCGCAATGAGCGCGGATATCATCTCGAGCTGGAAGGGGTGCGAAAGTTGCCCCTGCTGCGACTCAAACAAAAGACAGCCGTATACGTAGTCGGGCTGTTGTCGATTGGCGCCAGCCACTACCCAAATACGAGGCCTGTTCAAACGGGAGAGCGCGCTTGAGAGGTCTCTCGAGAAGAAGTAGTCACCCGTATACGAGAAGACCACCACCAGCTCGTCGCCCTGAGCGGTTGCGATGTGCTCGAGCTGCTCTGCGTAGCTCACGTTTGTCTGCGCAAACTTTCCCTGCATAAGAAGGTCAACCTGAAGGTCTACGGCGGCGGCCTGGGCCTTGAGCATGCCGCACACAAAGACCTTTTGGTACGACCCAATGTCGTTTACAAGAAGGTGCAGAGCGCGTTGGTCCACAGATCTTGCAGCCAGCACAAGTGATTTTGCCACCAGCTCCGCATGACGATCCGCCCGCAGCAAAAACGAGTCCTTGGCGTCTGTGGAGTTGTGGCCTGTGCCAACGCTGTCATTGTTCGCAAGCTCAAACGAGTGGTCCGTCTCCACAATCGCGCGCCTTAGCTCATCAAAGCCGTCGAAGCCAACCTCGCGACAAAAGCGCGAAACAGAGCCGGTGCCAACGTTGCAGGCCGAGGCCACGCCCCTTATGGTGATGTCGTCCAAATCGGAGGCATGAGTCACAAGATACCTCGCGATGACAGAGTTCGTGGTGCTTTGTCTCTCTATGGCCAAAGCAGAGAGCAGCGAGACGACCAGCTTGTTGTAGATCAACGCACCTCTCCTCCTTGCTGCTTGTTCGTGGCCCCATCCTTTGCATGGTAGCACCACAGCACTACTGCGGCCGATGCCACAAGGAATGCAAGAAACGCAACGAGCGAAACCACGTAGCCACCAGTGAGGTCGTAGGCGTAGCCCACGACAGACGAGAAGATGGCATTGGAGAAGCTGCAACCGAGCGCCGCCACCGGATAAACGACACCAAACCCGCGCTTGCCAAACACCTCTCGGCACAGCATGGAAAGGCCAACGGTGGCACGCGAGTAACACAGGCCAAAGAAGAAGGCCGCAAGCACAAAGGCCGCAGGCGCATGCACGAGCAGCAACGCACCAATGGCGGTACAAACTAGGGCCGTATACACCAAGATGGACAGGCGTGCGCCAACGCGGTCGGTGAGCCAGCCCATCACCACCTTGCCGAGCGTGTTTGCGACCATGCAGCAAGACATCATGGCGGCCCCAACCGTTGCGCTCAGGCCAACCTCCTGGGCAAAGCCCGGAAAGTGCTGAGGCATGGCACTAACGGCGGCGGAGAGAACGGCATAGAGTACCGCACCGCCAAAGAGCAGCTTGTTCACACAGATGGGAGAGCCTGCGTGCGAACTTGTCCTTGCCGGTTCGTCCTTTGCGCCAAAGGGCGCAAGACCAGCATCGCCAGGGTCGCACGACGGTACCAAAAGAATTGCGGGTAGGCAGAGCACAACCATGAGCGCGGCAACCAGCATGTATCCCGCACGCCAGCCAAAGGCATTTACAACTGGCTGTAATACGGGCGTAAAGAGCGCGCCAGCAACCCCGCTGCAGCCCATGGCCAAACTGGTCGCAAGTCCAAGCTGTTCCACGAACCACTTGTTGAGCACATAGGTAATCAGGACGAATCCTATTACTCCGCCCGCAAGACCCTTGGTTGCGGAGAGGACGTAGGCCGCGCCAATGTTTGGCACGAATGCCGTGGCCAGCGTGGAGCCGGCCAAAACGGTTGTGCCGGCAACGAGCAGCGTGCGCAGCGGCATGAGCTTTGTGAGCCTTCTTGTGGCAAGCCCGCCTAGGGCCACGCATATGTTCGCGACGGTGAGTGTGAGGCTTGCCGTGCCCTTTAGCACGCCAAACTCCGTTGCCATGGGTAGGAAAAACAGACCCGCCACGTTGGTTATGAGTCCTACCGTCGCAGCCGAAAGCCCGCACATCGCTGCGACCACCACCAAATAGCGACCACTGATTCTCATAAATGCGCCCCTCTTTTCGAACTTTTTCGCCTGGTTGTTTGGTCTTTTACCTGAGCATACGTGCGAGTCGGCGCATGGTACAGGCATTTCCAGGATCTGGAAAAGGCTTTGTTGGCAAGAGGGCTGCACGTATGATGAGTCCATGTGCAAGGGAGTTGACGAAGGGAGAAGGAGCATGGCAAAGGTTGCGGTAATAGTCGCGCCGGGATGTGAGGAGGGAGAGACCCTCGCCATTGCGGACATATTGCGGCGTGCGGAGATCGAGTGCGACTTGGTGGGATTGAGCACGCAAGACGTCGCTGGTGCCCACAACATCGTGTTGCGCACCGACGTTTTGTTTGACGGTTCGTTGGATGGCTACGACATGGTGGTGCTTCCGGGAGGCTACGGCGGGTCGGATGCCATGCGCGACGACGAGCGGCTCATAGCGGAGCTTAGTGCCATGAACGCCCGTGGCGCATGGGTGTGCGCCATATGCGCGGCGCCTCTGGCGCTTGGTCGTGCCGGACTGCTCGCTGGCCGGAGCTTTACCTGCTATCCCAGCGTGGTGCAAAAGGTCGAGGACCCAGGAACGTGGGTGGACGAGCCATATGTGGTGGACCAAAACATCATTACGGGACAAGGTCCGGCCTTGGCCTATGCCTTTGCATACGCCTTGGTAGATGCCTTGGGAGTCGATTCCGAGCCGGTAAAGCAGCGCATGGTGTACTACAACGCATTCAATGTGGAAGGGGGCGTTCCCTCATGGCAGAGGTAACTAAGGTGGCGGTCCTCATGGTGGAGGGCTTTGAGGAAAGCGAGACCATACAGATCGTGGACCTTCTTGTTCGGGCGGGGATCGAGTGTCG